>DFYN01000156.1:1227-7052 GCA_002383615.1 Anaerolineaceae bacterium UBA4081 | reverse complement strand
ATGCACTTGTTTATGTTAAGCAAACTCGCACAGGGACCAGAAGCTTATAATGCGTTTATAAACCAGGCAAAGACACCCATTTTCATGGCTGGCGAGCTATTGGTGATTGCTGCAGGTTTGATTCATGGTCTTAATGGGATTCGGATTGCGCTAAACAGCATTGGTATTGGTACTCGCAACCAACGTGCAATGTTCATTGCCCTAATGGGGATTGCTTTGCTTGGTACCGCGTATTTCTTCTATCGTATGTTCTTTGGAGAATGAGGGAATTATGTCTACTCAATTAAGGCGCCGTAATGAATCTGTGGCAATCTGGTCTTTCAAAATAATTACCGGGTTATTAATCATTGTTCTGCTTGGAGTCCATTTTGTTGTCAACCATCTTGTAGCGCCAGGTGGATTATTGACATACTCGGATGTTGTCCAGTATTACCAAAATCCAGTGATTCCAATCATGGAAGGTTTCTTCCTTGTATTCGTTGTTGCACACTGTTTGCTGGGCATCCGTTCCATAATCCTCGATTTGAACCCCGCTCCAACTTTGCTGTTATGGGTAAACTGGCTGCTTGTCATAATCGGCGTTGCAGCAATTGCGTATGGTATTTGGCTATTAGTCGTTGTCAGTCTCGCTGGCTAACCTCTGCCTTGACACCTGATGCCAAGCCGGCTAAAATTGAACCTTGTCTGACCAACAGACTATCTTATTTCAGCGAGCGAAGGTAACCCGCAGGGTGAGAGGCGCTCAAAGGATGGAAAAATGAAGAACGTTGTTTTAAAAGCTTCACCACGAAGCGTAACCGGCAAGCAGGTTCGACGTCTTCGACGCGAGGGACTGCTTCCGGCAGTATTATATGGTCATAAGTTTGAGCCAATGGCTATCAGCCTAAATGCTCATGATACTGCTTTGGCGTTATCTGGTCTTAGCCAATCTGCATTAGTGACCATTGAGTTGGATGGGAAAGAGTACCCTGCCCTGGTTCGTGAAAGACAAAAGAACTACATTCGCAATGAATTTATTCATATTGACTTTCAGGTCGTTTCCCGCACTGAAAAACTCCGGACTAATGTATCCATAGAGCTTCACGGAGTATCACCTGCAGTCAAAGATTTCAATGGTGTGGTTGTTTCAGGAGTGACCCAGGTCGAGGTTGAGTGCTTACCGCAAGACCTGCCCGAACGAATCGTTTTGGACATCACCAAACTTGTAAATATTGGTGATGGCATTTACGTCCGCGATTTAGTATTACCTGAAGGGGTGACGATCCACCAGCCACCTGAAGAAATGATTGTGATGATATCTGCACCTGAGCAAGAGGTTGAGGTTGAAGTAGAAGAAGTAGAACTAGCAACCGAACCTGAAGTGATTGAAAAGGGTAAGAAGGAAGAAGAACCCAGCGATTAAGTGGTTGGACCAGGAAAGACAGAACCGGCGGTTATCCAATCGCCGGTTATTATTTAATTGAGTAATTTGTCACATTCAGGAATTCTTGAAGGATTGAAGCAGATAAACCCCATAATACTTCACCACCATATGGTTGGTAAAAAGTGACTTGAACAACGGATCCGTCCGGTCGTAGGTACGGTTTGATGGTTAAATTATTCGGGTTTGCCAACCAATTTAATGGGATTGTAAACAACCGAGCGACTTCCCGGGCTTCCAATTTTGGTGAAAAGGACCGGTTTATCACACCAACGAAAGGAATGACAATTACCCCAGTCACCGCCTCGTGCATCGACAAAGAGCCAAGCAAGGTGACTTCATTTGCTTTTAGACCTATCTCTTCTTCGCACTCTCTCAGCGCGGTATCTGCCAGACTGGTATCCCGAGGCTCTACGCCTCCACCCGGAAAAGAAACTTGTCCCTTATGGTCATGAACAACCTCAGTTCGCCGGGTCAGGAATACTTCCCATCCTGTTTTTCCCAATGTTAATGGAATTAAAACCGCAGCTTGACGTTTTTGAGGGTCAATCGTATATGTATCTACAGGCTTCAGTCGGTTCTTTATGTCTTCTTCAGTTAGTTCCATGAGGATAGATGATTAATCGGTCTCAGCCCCGGGACCCAAACCAGCCTCGGAAAGCAGGTCAACGCCTTCCGTGGTGTGATCCACGATTACGGGACGACCAAATAGCAAATAACCGGTATGAGCAACCATTCGGTCCGTCGGTCGAAAACGCTCCGGCTCTGTTTTGAAGTATCTCAGCAAGATTTCACACACATCAACAAATGCAAAATCTGCCTGCCTGAGCGCACGAATGGTTGTTTGAATTTGATTAGTAGTCGGCAATAAGGTACCAAAAAAGCCGCCTGCTTTAAGACATTTTCTGACCTGCGGAACAAAATCATAGGGATTAGGTAAATCCAAAAAGAGTGCATCTACATTTGTTTCATCAAATCCATCACTGATGTTCCTGAGTTTGAATTCCACCCTGTCATCCAAACCAAGAAAGCGAAGGTTTTCTTTGGCTTTCCGCTGCATTTCCTCTCTTACTTCATACGTGGTGACTTTACCTTCAGGACCAACAGCATATGCAAGNNGCGCAGGTAAATGCACCAGAACCTGTGCCTGCTTCAACGATGTGCTGTCCCGACCCAATGGACATCGCCTGGAGGATAAATCCGACATCCTTGGGATACATGATCTGGGTGCTGCGGGGCAATTCGCGCAGAACATCACTGAGCGATGGCTGCAGGAGGAAAAAGGGACTGCCATTATGGCTGAATATCTGGGAACCAAAAGGCTGCCCAATGACATCATCGTGCTTGACCATGCCGCGATGGGTGTGAAGCACAACCTCTGGCTTAAGTTCAACCAGAAAGTGCTTGTGGCGCAAGCCAACCAGTTCCACCAGGTCGCCTTCTTTTGCGTGCGTTCCGTGTAAATTCCAGCCCAATTTAACTCCTTATAATTGTGTCATATAGCCGCCATAAGAACAGGAGGACTGACCACCCCGCCGCGATGGTGTCTAAACGGTTGCCTTTCCTAAATGCATCATGGCATATTCATGATTTATCCGGACTTTTCCACATCAGTCTTTATCCACAAATGCAGATAATAAAGACTCAATCTGATTCATAAACTATCCTATTTCTTTACCGCTTCTGATTTTTCGAGGCTTAACCAATATCCCAGCCCCAAAATGATAATTTCTCCGCTCAATGCGCCGCCAAGTTGAAGCACACCCACTTTTAAGAATGTCCACTGCATTAAGTAGGCTGCAATGTGTCCGACCCAGAAGCCTATCCAGGACAGAAGGATATATATTCCCAACCGCAAAAGGCTTCCCCCGGTAATAAGGTGCAATAAGGCTCCAAGCAGGGTCGCGATGACAAATCCCAATAGGATACCTTGAGTGGTCATGATGCTATTTTACTCCCCTTCTATATCAACAGTCTGGATAATTCCTGAGCCAATGACTTCATCATCATTGTATAGCACGGCAGCCTGCCCCGGGGTGATGTCGCGTGCAGGTGCCTGAAGTTTGACCTGGAATTCATCGTTGGAAAGGATTTCGACAGATCCTGGCACCAATGGCGCTCGATATCGTATTTTTACCATTGACTGAAACGAATGATCGGGGACTTCCCCTGTCGTCCAAACCACTTGATTCGCGGTAAAGCGGATATTTCCAAGTTGGCTTTGGGTTCCAACAATCAGAACATTATTGGTGAAATCTTTTCGAAGGACATATAACGGTTCTGCGCCAGCTATACGAATTCCCTTCCGCTGACCAATCGTATAAAAAGCTAATCCTTCATGTTCACCTAATACTGTTCCGTTAATATCACAGATTTTTCCGGGTAATGCAGTACCAGGTCGATATCTTGCAATGAATGGTTGTAAAGGTTGGTTACCTAAAAAGCATAGATCCTGGCTATCAGGACGATTAGCGGATGCGAATTTAAATCTTGAAGCAATTTCCCTGACTGCTGTCTTGGTCAAATCGCCGAGGGGTAAGATTGTTTTTTGCAATTGTGTTTGGTTGAGGCGGCTAAGCACGTACGATTGGTCTTTGGTAGGATCAATACCCTTGAATAAACGTACCGAACCGCGTTCAATTTGGATAATGCGCGCATAATGTCCAGTGGCAAGGTAATCCGCGCCAAGATTTTGTGCTTCCCTCAACATAGTTCCCCAACGGATTTGCTGGTTACAAACCAGACAAGGATTCGGAGTATTCCCTTGAGAATAGCCATTAAGAAAATGTTCAACTACGATTGCTCGAAACTCTACTTTACTATCAATGACATAAAATGGAATCTTGAGGCGGGCTGCCACTCGGCGGGCAACCGCCATAGCATCCGGAGTACAGCATTTATTATCCGCTTCGGCGCCGTCTTCGCTCCACAAACGAAGCATGATGCCAATGACCTGGTAACCTTGCTCTACCAGTAAAGCCGCAGCAACGGAACTATCAACTCCGCCGCTCATTCCTACGGCGACCGTGATTTCGTTAGCCTGCATTACTTCGACGCCATTTCGATTTATGGATTGCTTCTGGCAATGCATTGAGGAATGCGTCTAATTCTTGTTGCGTCGTGTGTTTGCCGAGTGTTACGCGCAACGATCCTAATGCCAGCTGAGGAGATAATCCAATTGCCAACAGAATACTTGAAGGCTGTGGGTCGCCCACTTTACAGGCAGAGCCTGAAGAACAGGCAAAGCCGGCAGCATCCAGCATCATCAGCAGATGGTTGCCATCCACACCTTCAAAGACAAAAGAAGCATGGTTTGGAAGGCGTTGGGTGGGGTGTCCGGTGAGGTGTGCTCCAGGAATGTTGTGTACAACTTCGTCAATTAGCCTATCCCTGAGTGCCACAAATGTCTCGTTGCGAGCCTCCATGTCACCCCTGGCAAGGTTTAATGCAGACGCCATGCCTACAATCAACGGGATATTTTGCGTCCCTGCCCTCATATGACCNNAGGGCTCCAACACCTTTCGGACCATAAAACTTGTGTGCGCCGATAGATAACAGGTCGATCCCGTCTTTATTAAATTGAATGGGGATATGCGCAGCGGCTTGAACCGCATCAGTATGAAAAGGAACACCTCTCTTTTGGCAAGCGCGGGAAATATCAGCAATAGGGTTGACTGTTCCAATTTCATTATTGGCGTAAACCACTGAAACGATTGCTGTATCATCTCGAATTAACCTGGCGACATCGCTAACTGTGACTCGCCCATATTCATCAACTGGAAGGAACTCAAGCTCAAATCCTTCCAGTTCGGCTAATTGTTGAGCGGTATGCAGCACGGCATGGTGCTCGACAGGGCTTATCAGAATATGATTTCCGCTGCGTTTATGCCTTGCAGCATGGGCAGCGCCCCGTATAGCCAGATTGTCGCTCTCTGTGCCGCAGCTGGTGAAAATGATGTCTCCCACTTCGCAATCCATGAGATTAGCGATTGCCTCACGTGAATCTTCCAGAGCAGATTCCGCAGCCTGACCAATTTGGTGGACAGACGATGGATTGCCAAAATTATCTGAAAAGAATGGAATCATATCAGCAAGGACTGAAGGTTCTACGGGGGTTGTGGCTGCATAGTCCAGGTAAATTGATTTAGTCATAAGTGTCTCCTGCCGTCAAATCAAACAGGAATTATAGCATGCCTGGCTATAACGACTACTCGCAAACTTAAAGCGCTGATATAATTATGTCAGTGTTTTATCTACTTCGGGATTGCAAAAGGTAAAAAATGGCTTTCAAAATCATTTTTGGAACTGATGGCTGGCGCGGGAGAATAGCAGAAGAATACACTTTTGACAATGTCCGCCGCTGCGCACAAGGTTTTGCGAGTTACCTGTTGAACCATGGTCGAAA
>DFYN01000156.1:0-1132 GCA_002383615.1 Anaerolineaceae bacterium UBA4081 | reverse complement strand
GTGCGGGATGAGAAAGGCGGCGCAATTGCTCCTGAAGGTTTAAAAGAAATTGAGTCGCTCATTCCTGACGACTTAGAAAATGTTAAACGCATGGATGCTTCGGAAGCAGAAAAAACAGGCAAGATAAAATTATTTGACCCTGCCCCCGCATATATCACTCATCTAGATAAATTGATTGACTTAGAACCCATTAGAAATGCTGGATTGAAGGTTGTTGTGGATGTAATGTGGGGGAATGGCGCCGGATGGTTTCCAAGACTTCTAGCCGGCGGTACGACCACAGTTATAGAAATCCACAATCAACGGAATCCGTCCTTTCCGGAGATGAAGCGTCCAGAACCTATTCCCCCTAATATTGATGTGGGGCTTCAAAAGGTTGTTGATGTTGGTGGAGATGTCCTCCTCATTACGGACGGGGATGCAGACCGTGTTGGTGTGGGCGATGAACACGGGATTTTTGTCAACCAATTGCAGGTCTATGCCCTTTTAGCTTTGTACATGTTGGAAGTTCGTGGAGACCGTGGACCAATCGTGAAGACGTTATCCACGACATCAATGTTGGAAAAATTAGGGAAAATATATGACGTCCCTATTTATGAGACGGGGGTTGGTTTTAAGTATGTGGCACCGAAAATGATTGAAGTGGATGCGCTAATGGGCGGCGAAGAATCAGGTGGATATGCGTTTAGGGGAAACGTACCTGAGCGCGATGGTATCCTCGCCGGCTTGTATATGTTGGACATGATGGTGAAGCTCAAGAGCAAGCCCTCTGAATTATTAGCGCTCCTCTTTAGCAAAGTTGGAGCCCATTATTACGACCGTATTGATTCGGGATTTACAGGCGAGAGGAAAACTCGTGAGCAGGCGATCTTAGCGGCAAAACCCGACAAGATTGGGGGCTTAAAGGTAGTTGGTTTGAATTCATTGGATGGTTTTAAGTTTTTGTTAGAAGATGGTGGTTGGTTGCTGATCCGTTTTTCCGGCACCGAGCCAATTATGCGAGTTTATTGTGAAACGACTCATAAGGAAGCAGTTCAAGCGATCCTTCAAGACGGTTTGCGAATTGCAGGTCTAAAATAAATGCCAGCATTGTTCGATACCCACTGCCACCTGAACCTCTCAGCATTCAACG
>DFYN01000078.1:2391-4428 GCA_002383615.1 Anaerolineaceae bacterium UBA4081 | reverse complement strand
AATATCCTCAGCCATATCCCGCATCGTGGCAGTTCCAGTTAGAACTGGAGAATGACCCATACCTCTTAAATCCGGTGCAATTACGCGTGTGGATTTGAGGAGGGGGATTATTGAATTCCAAATAGAATGATCCAATGGATAACCATGCAGCAAAACCACTGGAACGCCTTTACCGCCACTATCTTCGTAAAATAAGGTGGATTTCTTCTCTTCCATTCATTCCTCGCTTTCGCGTATTTCAACCAGTAAACGGCGTGCAAATGCCAGCCCCTCATCCAGGCTGGTAACCTCACCGGCAGCTTGAGCTTCTTCAATAGCCGAGATGAGGGCACCCAACTTTGGACCCGGTGCCAAGCCGAATTCTTTCATCAGAATAGTACCATCAATTACCTTCACCGGATGGACGATCTCTGATTCCTGTTCAAACCATGCTTCCAGGAGTGAACGGCAAACATCCAGTTCCGCCTGCCAGATTTCTGGCGTCAAGGTCGTGCCATAGGTTGCCATTGTATCCGCTAGTGAAAGCAGAGTCAAATCGATGCCTACATTACCCATCGACCGGAAGTATCGATATATCGCTCGCTTTGAGATTTCTGAATCTTTCGCCAGAAAGTGGATGCGCATGTGACCGCCGATGAGGGTGCGCAGGTAATCCACTTCTGGTTTACTCAACGCCAGATGGGTTGCAATTTCCGCAGCCATTTTTGCCCCGTGTTGGTCGTGTCCATAAAAGTGATGCACACCATTTGCGCCTACGCTGGCTGAAATGGGTTTTGCAATGTCATGTAAGAGCGCAGCCAACACCAGAATGCCCCGGCGTGACCGCATGGGTGTCAAAGGTTGGTTGAAATGACTCCGCAATCCCTCACGAAACCTTCCCAGGCGCATGACCGCCAGTCCCACCATCAGGCTATTCGCCGTGTCTTCATTGTAAGGAGACACCAAAGCTGCCCACAATTCACCCAACTTTTGAATGGTCGCCAAAGTATGATTCCACCCATTAGCCACATGCGGTGCGCTTTGGGGCAATTGTTTAAGCTTTTCAATTTCTGGAAAAATGAGCTCCAGGACGTCCAGCATATCCAGCAACTGGATGGCGCTGAATGCTTTGGGGCTTTCCAACATCAGGAATAATTCATCGCGAAGACGTTCCGGAGAAGTCCGGTTTAGATATGGCACAGCAGACTTTAACCATGCTGATGTCTGTGGGTCAATCCTAAATTTTAGCGAAAGGGAAAGCCTTGCAGCCCGTAATATTCGAACAGGGTCATCCAGAAATGCCGTAGGACTGCATGCCCGCAGGATACCCGCCCGCGTATCCTCCAATCCGCCGCATGGGTCAAATAAAGCATCTGGTTGACGCACATCAACTGCCATGGCGTTGATGGTGAAATCACGTCCGCGCAAATCACCTTCAAGGTCTTCGGAGCGTAAACCGGCAAAGTCAAAATTCCAATGCTGCCCTTCCATTTCCAATAACACCCGGGCAGTATCCCGTTCTTCATCTAACGTGTAGAAAGACCCTCCACTGGCATGGGCGAATCGCCGGGCTGCTTTGCGCGCTTCACCCCGTACAGCAAAATCAAGGTCGTGAACGGGACGATTCAAGAGCGTATCACGAACCGCACCGCCAACCAAATAGAATTCACCTTCCAGGTCAAGCAGGGAAGGGAATAATGCCAGCAATGCTTCCAGATTAGTCATTTCAAGTTACTCAGTGGTCAATGACCGCCTTACAGCAGCGTATTTCTCCAGGTCAACCACACCTACAAACGGCAAGTTCCGGAATAGATCATCTAAGTCGAGACCATATCCAAAGACAAATTTATTAGGAATTACAAAGCCTGTGTACTTGACCGGCACGGGTACTTCCCGCCGTTCGGTTTTATCCAACAAAGTGCAGATACAAACGCTTCTCGGTTTACGCGCCGAAAGCAGTTCAATCACAGAAGCCAGCGTGTGACCGCTGTCGATGATATCTTCAACAATAATGACATGTTTGTCACGTACCGATGAATTTAAATCCAGGGTAATACG
>DFYN01000078.1:0-2303 GCA_002383615.1 Anaerolineaceae bacterium UBA4081 | reverse complement strand
ACATCCTCAGGTATGAGTACTTCTGCTAATACGTCATGGTAATCGTACACATCTTACTCCTTGCGGTGCGGAATCTCATGGTGCTGACGACAGCGTGCTTCATACATCTCTGCAGCGCCCACGATCACAACAGGATCTTCGTAATACGCAGGCTTACCATCCACTAAGCGTTGCGTCCGGCAAGCAGCCTCACCGCACACCATGCAAATCGCCTGTAGTTTATCTACTTTTTCAGCCACAGCCATCAGGACCGGCATCGAGCCAAACGGCTCTGAGCGGAAATCGGTGTCCAGTCCTGCCACAATGACGCGAATGCCCTGCTCTGCCAACCTCTGGACAATATCTACAATCTCCGCGTCAAAAAACTGCGCTTCATCCACTCCGACGACGGTTGTGTCCGGTGCAAGGTTGAGAAGGATATCCCGGGCAGCTTTCACTGGAATAGCCTGGTATGCAGAGCCTGCATGTGATGTCACCTGTTCCAAACCAAAACGTTCATCAATGGAGGGTTTAAAAACCTGGACCTTCTGACGGGCGATGGTTGCCCGCCGTAGGCGGCGGATGAGTTCGTCAGTTTTGCCACTAAACATGGAACCCGTCACAACTTCAACTGAACCACTATGATGTTTCATGCTTACCCCTCCATCAGATTTTTATTGATTCTACTCGAATTACACGCATTTCGTTGAAAGTGTCGTGGTACAAAAACAGGCAGAGTTGCCTCTGCCTGTCTGTTTTTCAGTCGTAATTCCTCTTACTCGGTGGTTTCTTCGCTGCCGGGAATTTCATAACCAAGGGAGCGAAGCTTTTTCTTGAGGTCGATGAGGGATTTGCGACCAAATCCTTCAATGGCTAACACAGCTGCTTCACCTTCAACAAGTTTGGTCATAAATTGACCAACTGTGCTGATGCCGGCTTTGGAAAGCGCTTCAGTTGGACGCGGTCCAATCGCAAGCTCCGCAATGGGGCGCTCAGGAGATGTTCGTGACTCATCACGGTTGCGTTGAGCGGCAAGGAAGTTCTTATGGGCTTCCACACGTTTGTAGAAGCGGTCAACCTGACCTTCCATATCCAGCAAGCGCTGTTGCTGACCGGTGAAGAAGGGGTGACACTTGGAACAAACCTCGGTTCGGATTTCCTTGCGGGTCGAACCGGTTGTCCATGTATTTCCACACGCACAAGTTACCTTGGCGTCCGGATAATATGTCGGATGAATACCTTTTTTCATGATGTTCCTTTGCCTATCTGCGTCCGTTCAGCCCTGTAATCCAGCCGACGGTGCAGATGGAAGAGATTACTGGGGCTGCTCTGCCGGTTTGATGCTGACGCGTTTTTGACCGGTAGGCAGGGTTTCATAAACAACCAGACCAGTCGCAACCGCAAACAAGGTGTCATCCTTGCCTACTTTGACGTTCAAGCCAGGTTTAATGCGGGTACCGCGTTGGCGGACCAAAATATTGCCGGACAGGACAAACTCGCCAGCATAGCGTTTCACGCCCAAGCGCTGGGAATTACTGTCGCGACCGTTACGAGACGAACCACCACCTTTTTTATGTGCCATGGCTCACTTCACCTCAATCGATTCTATCTTCAAGCGGGTATATTTTTGGCGATGACCCGTCTTGGTGCGGATACGTTTCTTCGGGCTGTACTTGAAGATGACCACTTTAGGTCCTTTAACGTGATCCACAACAGTGGTTTTGATGGACGCACCCTTAACGGATGGCGTACCCACCAGGACCTTGTCATCATCTGTCAGCAATAAAACTTTTTCAAGAGTTATGGACTGACCAGCCTCTACCGGGAGCAAATCAACATCAATATAGGCTCCCTCGACGGCTTTGAATTGCTTGCCGCCACTTTCAACAATCGCATACTTCATAAGAACCTCTCTCCAATCTTCACTTCGCCGCACATCCCGCGGAACACCGCCAGTGTACGGGGAAGTTGGGGATAAACATGCCACCGCTACAACGAGGTAGACGGCATGCAAGCGGGTATTCTATCATTATGAGGGTTGTCTGTCAACCTTTGGGGGTTTTTCGCTANNGGCTTGTTGAAAAAGCGTCACGGAATTCGGCAGCTGTCAAAACTCCGTTCTTTTTGAGTGTATCTTCAACCCATGAGCGCAACACCTGGTAGGTATCTTTTTGAAAAACGACGTCTTCTGAAACCTGAAACAACCGCTCTTGTTCTACCAGCGCCAGATAGACATCGTCCCCAACCATCTTTTGGCATTCCTTGACTGAAGGTGGCGCAAAGGGTGAAGATTCAAATTGAGCCATCAATTGATCGACAAGGTT
>DFYN01000148.1:3453-10606 GCA_002383615.1 Anaerolineaceae bacterium UBA4081 | reverse complement strand
GGCACAAATCGTATCCCAATCGTAGGGTTCTCATAAAGCCGGGGGATTGACGACGAAGCGCTCTGGTTTTATAATTCAACCATTGAATATTGGAGCGCCTATTGTTGACAGAAAATGAACGCGACCTTTCATTGCTTGAACATATCGAAGAATACCCCGACGCCACCCAGGCAACCCTGGCGGCACACTTGGGTGTGGCAGTGGGTACCATCAATTGGCACCTCAAGCGGCTGATCGAGAAAGGCTACATCAAGGTCCGCCGGGCAGAACGCAAGAAACTCAAGTACATCATCACCCCTGAGGGCTTGGCGCTGCGTGCGCGACTGACCCTCGACTATATCCAAAATCAATTCAAACTATATCGGCTGGTGCGGGAACGTGTGTTGGAGGCGGTCGCTGAGGTTCGCAATACTGAGGCTACGGCTGTCCGTATTGAGGGTAGCGGCGACGTGGCAGAAATTTGCCGCCTGATTTGTATTGAGCAGGGACTTGAGGTGGTTTCCGATGGGCATGCACCTGTATTACGGATTGACCAACTCAAGATTTTTGTGGTGTGGGAGGACGGCGCATGAATGGAATAGATTGGGCGACCAAACGGGTTTGTGTCACCGGCGGCGCTGGTTTTCTGGGCTCTTTCGTCGTTGAAAAACTCAAACAACGCGGTGCACGGGAGATATTCATCCCAACCATCGATAAATATGACCTTACGCTTGAATCAGACATCCTGCGGATGCTGGAGGACGCCAACCCGGATATCATCATCCACCTGGCTGCCCAGGTTGGCGGCATTGGGGCGAACCTTGAACATCCCGCCGAGTTCTTCTACAACAATTTGATGATGGGTGTGCAGCTTATGCATCAAGCCTGGAAACGGGGCGTCAGCAAATTTGTGGCGATTGGCACGGTTTGCGCCTACCCCAAGTTCACGCCGGTACCCTTCAAAGAGGACGATATTTGGATGGGATACCCGGAAGAGACCAATGCCCCTTATGGGCTGGCGAAAAAGATGCTGTTGGTGCAGGCGCAGGCATACCGCCAGCAATATGGCTATGACGCCATTTTCTTGCTGCCCGTCAACCTGTATGGTCCCAGGGACAACTTCAATCCGTCCAGTTCGCATGTCATCCCGGCGCTCATTCGCAAGTGTTTTGAAGCCCAGGATGCAGGCGCCGAGGAATTGGTGGTGTGGGGAGACGGCTCGCCCACCCGCGAGTTTTTGTATGTGGAGGATGCGGCGGAAGGAATTGTCCTGGCAAGCGAAAAGTACAGCAGTCCCGATCCGGTTAACCTGGGCTCAGG
Organism: Anaerolineaceae bacterium UBA4081; assembly: GCA_002383615.1. GTDB lineage: Bacteria > Chloroflexota > Anaerolineae > Anaerolineales > Anaerolineaceae > UBA4081. The sequence continues at coordinate 9,307 of DFYN01000148.1, read as the reverse complement.
GCACGAAATATCCATCAAAGACCTGGCGGAGTTAATAGCCCGGCTGACGGGTTTTGAGGGTAAATTGGTTTGGGATACCTCCAAGCCGAATGGACAACCCCGCCGCGCGCTGGACGTAACCCGCGCGCGTGACCGCTTTGGTTTCACCGCGAAAGTTGGGTTTGAGGATGGCTTGCGCCGCACCATTGATTGGTATCGAACACAACGGAGCGAGGTCAAAAGTTAAACTTATGGCTGAACGGACTGAACCCCGCACCGTCATCATCCGCCCAACCCACGGCTGGCTGGCGTTAAACCTGCGCGACCTGTGGCTTTACCGCGAGCTGATTTACTTCATGACCTGGCGCGACCTCAAAGTGCGCTACAAACAAACTTTGCTGGGTGTTGCCTGGGCGGTGATTAAACCTTTCATGACCATGGTGGTCTTCACCATCTTCTTTGGCAATTTGGCGAAGATGTCCTCCGACGGCTTACCGTATGCAGTTTTTACCCTGACGGCGCTGCTCCCCTGGGAGTTGTTCACGGCTGCGCTCAATCAAGCCAGCCAGTCGTTGGTCAAGAGTAGCAACATGATTACCAAGGTATATTTCCCGCGCATCATTTTACCGCTCTCGTCCATCCTGGCGGGTTTGGTGGATTTCGCGATTGCGTTTGTGATTTTGCTCTTGATGATGTGGTATTACCACATCACACCCACCGCGGCAGTCTGGACGCTGCCGCTCTACCTCCTGCTTGTCCTTGTAACTGCGCTGGGGGTTGGGCTCTGGTTGTCCGCGCTCAATGTCCTGTACCGGGATATCAACTACATCACACCCTTCCTGACCCAATTCTGGCTGTTTATCACACCGATTGTGTATCCGGTCAGCAACATTCCTGAAAAATGGCGGCTGGTATACGCCATCAACCCCATGACGGGCGTGGTGGAAGGGTTCCGCTGGGCGCTGCTGGGTTCTCAGGCTTCAGCGCCGACAGCAATGCTGGCAGTCTCCGCCGGGGTTGCGATCTTGCTATTGGTCAGCGGGCTATTCTTCTTCCGCCGGACTGAACGGCGCTTTGCGGATATGGTGTAGCCATGAGTAATATTGCCATCAAGGTTGAGAATATTGGCAAGCAATATCACATCGGCTCAGCGCCAGTGCAGTACAACACCCTGCGGGAGTCGCTGGGGGAGATGTTCCGCTCACCTCTCAAGCGCTTGAAAGGCGGTGACGAGACCATCTGGGCTCTGCGCAACATTTCCTTTGAGGTTAAGCCAGGGTCCGTGCTGGGCGTCATCGGGCGCAATGGCGCTGGAAAAAGCACCTTGCTCAAAATCCTGTCGCGTGTGACCGAGCCAACAGAAGGCATGGCTGAAATCCATGGGCGGGTTGGTTCCCTGCTGGAAGTTGGGACTGGTTTCCACCCGGAGTTGACCGGTCGCGAAAATATTTACCTCAACGGCGCCATCCTCGGGATGAAATCCACTGAAATTGACCGGAAATTTGATGAGATTGTCGACTTTTCTGAGGTCGAGAAATTCATTGATACGCCGGTTAAGCGCTATTCTTCCGGAATGTACCTGCGCCTGGCTTTTGCGGTGGCAGCCCACCTTGAACCGGAAATCCTGGTGGTGGATGAAGTCCTGGCGGTGGGTGATGCAGAATTCCAACGCAAATGCCTTGGAAAGATGAGCGACGTGGCACAGGAAGGTCGAACCGTCTTGTTTGTCAGCCACAATATGAGCGCCATCTTGAGGCTAACCGATGAAGCGCTGGTGATAGACAACGGTAATCTGGCATTGCGTGCGCCAACGGCTGAGGCAGTCGATTTCTACCTGTCACGCGGGTTTGCGCGAGAAGGCATTCGCGAATACACACCGGAAGAAGTGCCAGCCAGCGCTACCCCGTTTGTTCCCCATGCAGTCCGCATTCGGGACGCAGCCGGGCGAGTGGCTGATACGGTCCGTTCCACGGACTCTGCCTTCATAGAGGTTGAGTACACATTGAATGCAGCCATCACGGGACTGCGGGTGGGCGTGTACTTGATGAGCACGCGCGGTGAGTATGTCTTCACTGCCTTTGACACCGACCAGCCCGCATTGTTTGACAAGTACAGTGTGCGACCGGCGGGGCACTATATCTCCCGGGCAACTTTGCCGGCAGATTTGCTTAACGAAGGGCGGTATGTGATTGGCATCAACGCCAGCACGTTCCGCATCAAACGCTATTTCCAGGATGAACAGGCGCTGACGTTCACGGTGGATGCTGCAGGCGCACCCGGTATGCACTGGGTGGAACCGCGGCTGGGTCCGGTCCGTCCTCGCCTGGATTGGTCCATCGAGGTGGATTAATTTATGGCACCTATTGCAAAAGATGCATTGAAGAAACTGCTGGGTGAACTACCGTTCACCGCTGAAATTTACTGGTTGCTTCGTCAACGCGGCAAACCGATTGCCTCACGGTTCTCGTTGAAGCACCTGCAAAGCCACCTGCCCGAATTGGTTGCGCAGGCAACTGAGTTGCGCCAGACTGCCCGACCCGGCAAGAAAATCTTTATATTTGCCACGCTGCATTACTGGATTGAGCATGCAGCTGTGCTGGGTTTGAGTTTGGCAGCAGAGGGGCACCAGGTTACCCTTGGATTTTTACCCTACAGTGATTGGCAAGCGGATATCACCCGGTTTGACCTGCGCCGCCAGAATGTTTATGCCCGAAAGGTGCTGGCAGGTGCTGCCCCCTTGCTTGAAAATGTATCTTTCCTGAATGGCAAGGTGTCATATACGGCTTTGCCGCCTGAAGTCATTAAAATTGTCGAGCAGGTATCTGAATATGACACGCAATACACGCTCCAGGTGGAGGAAGTGGACACTCAGAGCGATGTGTATAAACTGCGTTATGAACGGAACCTGGAGGCAGCCCGCATGGCGCTGGCATATTTACGCGCTAACCGTCCTTCTTTGGTGATTGTTCCCAACGGCACCATCCAGGAACTCGGGGTGGTGTACCGGATTGCGCGCTACCTGAAAATCCCCGCCATCACTTATGAGTTTGGCGATCAACGCCAGCGTATTTGGCTGGCACAGAATGGGGAAGTGATGCGCCAGGAAACGGACGCCCTGTGGAAAGCACGCAGCGCTGTACCTTTCACTGAACAACAATTTGAACGGGTCAAAGCCCTCTTTGCAGCACGCCAACGCGGCGCTGTCTGGGAGAACTTTGCCCGCCTGTGGCAGGCAACCTCTGCGCAGGGCGGCAGCGAAGCACGAAAAGCGCTTGGGTTGGATGATCGCCCGGTTGTCCTTCTGGCGACCAACGTACTGGGTGATTCACTCACGCTGGGCAGGCAAGTGTTCAGCAAGAATATGGCGGAGTGGATCAGTCGCACCGTTCAGTATTTTGCCGGTCGACCGGATGTGCAGCTAGTCATCCGGGTACACCCCGGCGAGGTGTTAGTCCATGGACAGTCCATGGCTGCTGTCGTTAAAGAGGTATTTCCGCATTTGCCGGAGCATATCCGCCTGATTGGACCCAAGGAACAGGTTAATACCTATGACCTGATTGAGGTGGCTGACCTGGGGTTGGTTTACACCACCACGGTTGGGCTGGAAATGGCGATGAGCGGGGTACCAGTTATCGTTGCCGGGCAGACGCATTATCGGGGACGTGGTTTCACGTTTGACCCAGACTCGTGGGTGACGTATCTGAAGACCCTTGGGTCCATGCTGCATAACCCGGAAGCGTATCGCTTGACGCGTGAGCAGGTTGAGAGCGCCTGGCATTATGCCTACTCGTTCTTCTTTGAGTACCCGCGCCCCTTCCCGTGGCATCTGGTCCAGATGTGGGAAGACTACTCAGAGCGACCATTGACCAAAGTGTTTAGCGAGGAAGGCAAAGCGATGTATGGGGATACCTTCCGATATTTGGCTGGCGAACCCCTGGATTGGACCAAGGTGGATGGCGAATGAGCGAGCCTGACATCAAACAGCAAGTCAGCGCGTTTTACGACCAGGTGGGTTGGCAGATGGAAGCTGACGGTCAATACCAGAACGCCCGGTATGAAGACTTGCGTCCCGTGTCTGCGGAGTACATCCATAATTGCCACCTGCGCATTAACCGGCACCTTGCACCGACCGGCAAGTACCTGTTGGATGCCGGGTCTGGACCGGTGCAATATGCAGAGTATCTGACCTATTCGAAGGGTTACCAACGCCGTGTGTGCGCCGATATTTCACTCGTTGCCCTCACCGAAGCCAGGCAGCGCTTGGATGAGCACGGCTTGTATGTGGTGACGGATGTGGCGCATTTACCTTTTGCCAGCGACACCTTTGACGGTGTAGTTTCCTTGCACACCTTGCACCACCTGTCGCTGGAAGACCAAACGCGCGCGTACCATGAACTGCACCGGGTATTAGCGCCAGGCAAAACTGCTGTGGTCGTCAATGGGTGGACAGAATCAGTCCTGATGAAACGCTGGCAGCGCTGGGTATCTGGGATGGAGCGGCTGGGCAATTGGATTGCGAAGTTAAGGGGTAAACAAACAGCCAAACCGGCAACAGTGAAAAGCAGCCAGCCGCAAGGCACTTTTATCCAGAAACTTAACGCAGACTGGTTGCGCCAGCAGTTAGGTGGTTGGGTGAAGTTTGATATCCTGGTGTGGCGCAGCGTCAGTGTCCGCTGGCTGCGAGCAATAATCCATGCGCCCCTGTTGGGTAAGTTGTGGCTTCGTCTGCTATATGCGATGGAAGAGCGCAATCCGCGCTGGTATGGTGAAAACGGTCAGTACCCCCTGATTGTGCTGCATAAAGAAAAAATAGGAGCCGGTGAATCACCGGAAGGAGCATCATAATGGATTGGAGCAGTAAAGTCGTCCTGGTTACGGGTGGAACCGGCTCATTTGGCAAGCGGTTCATCCGCACCATGCTGGCTGAATACCATCCGGCAAAATTAATTGTCCTGAGCCGTGATGAGTTGAAGCAGTTTGAAATGCAGGCAGCCGGGTATACCCACCCCAGCTTGCGCTATTTCATTGGCGATATCCGTGATGGACAGCGCATGCATCGGGCGTTTGAAGGGGTGGATATTGTTGTTCATGCTGCCGCGCTCAAACAAGTTCCGGCGTGTGAGTACAACCCAATGGAAGCCATCAAGACCAATATCCTGGGCAGCAGCAATGTGATTGATGCAGCGTTGGATGTGGGCGTAGAGCGTGTCATCGCACTGAGCACAGACAAAGCGGTTAACCCGATTAACCTGTATGGCGCTACCAAACTGGCAGCGGAAAAATTGTTTGTGCAATCCAACGCCTATGCCGGTGGAAAGCAAACCCGCTTTGCCTGTGTACGCTACGGCAACGTGGTGGGCAGCCGTGGNNCGGTTTGTGGTGTCTTGCGCTGAACAAATGTACGGCGGCGAAGTCTTTGTTCCAAAAATCCCCAGCATGAGAGTGGCAGATTTGGCACGGGCGATTGCGCCTCAGGCAAAAATTGACGTCATTGGAATCCGCCCGGGTGAGAAACTGCACGAAGTGTTGATATCAGAGGATGAAGCTCGCACAACCGTTGAACTGCCTTCTATGTACGTGGTCCAGCCTGCTGAAACCCTCTGGTTTGGGCGCGAGTGGGAAAAACGCGGCACGTTGTTGGCAGATGATTTTAGATATGCCAGCAATACCAACACTGAATGGTTGTCTGTGGCAGAAATCAGCCAAATTATCGCCCCGATTGAGCAGGAATACCTGACAGGAAAACTACAATGACGCGCTATCTTGTAACTGGCGCCAGCGGTTTGTTGGGCATTAACTTCGCGCTGCGCGTATGCCAGGAGCATACCGTGGTGGGCGTCTTCACGGATGCACGCTTGCAGGGCTCTCCCTTTAC
>DFYN01000148.1:0-3444 GCA_002383615.1 Anaerolineaceae bacterium UBA4081 | reverse complement strand
GACCTGGCGCGGCGGTTGAACGCTGAAGTGCCAGGCGAACTGGCAGCAGCAGCGCGGAAATCTGGTGCGAAAATGGTGCACATATCCACCGACGCTGTCTTTGATGGCACCCAACCCGGGCGGACAGAAACCGATACGCCCAACCCGATCAATATCTATGCAAAGACCAAGTTAGCAGGCGAGCAGGCTGTTCTGGCTGCCAATCCGGACGCCCTGGTAGCACGGGTCAATTTTTATGGCTGGAGCATTTCCGGCAGCCGCAGCCTGGCAGAGTGGTTCTATAACAATCTAAAGTCCGGCACCCATATCAATGGTTTTACGGATGTGGTCTTCAGCCCACTCCTGGTAACAGATTTGGCAGATACTCTGTTGGAGATGGTTACCAAAGGTATGTCAGGTTTGTACCACGTACTTGGTAGCGAGTGTATTAGCAAGTATGACTTTGGCGTTCGCTTGGCGCGTGTCTTCGGACTGCGTGAGGAGTTGCTCAAACCCATATCGGTGGCGAGCAGCGGGTTGGCGGCGCCCAGGTCCCCCAATCTATGCTTGTCCACGGCAAAACTGGTAGCAGCCCTCGGGCATCCACTGCCGGGGATTGATGAGGGGCTACAGAAGCTGGCTGAACAAGACGCTCAGGGGTACCGCGCCCGCCTGCGTACCCTGGCTGAAGACTAGCGTCACCACATTTTGGTCGATATCTGGAGGAGAAATGGACATTCAAATCGGTTCACACCTCATTGGCGACACACACCCAACCTACTTTATAGCCGATATTGCCGCCAACCATGACGGCAGTTTGGAGCGCGCCAAGGACCTCATTCGCCTGGCGAAGCAGGCGGGTGCGGATGCTGCCAAATTCCAGAACTTCAGCGCGCCCAAGATTGTGTCGGATTATGGCTTTAAGTCGCTGGGCGGTCAGCAATCGCATCAATCCACTTGGAAGAAATCTGTTTTTGAAGTCTACAAAGGTGCATCTATTCCCTTTGAGTGGACACTTGAATTAAAGGCTGTATGCGATGAAGTCGGCATTGACTATTTTTCCTCGCCCTATGATTTTGAAGCCACNNAAACCCATGCTGCTGGCGACCGGCGCTGCCACCATAGGTGAAGTCCAACGGGCGGTGCATGCAGTTCTGGCGATCAACACGCAACTGGTGTTGATGCAGTGCAATACCAATTACACTGCCAACCCGGAAAACTTTAAGTACATCCACCTCAATGTGTTGAAAACTTATGCCTTGATGTTCCCGCAAGTTTTGCTGGGACTTTCTGATCATACCAAGGGGCACGCCACCGTGCTGGGTGCGGTTGCCCTGGGTGCAAGGGTGATTGAAAAGCATTTTACGGATGACACCACTCGGGAAGGTCCCGACCACCATTTTGCCATGGACCCAGTCACCTGGGCAGAAATGGTTGCCCGCACCCGTGAATTGGAGATGGCGCTTGGCTCAGCAGACAAAGTGGTTGGCGAGAATGAGCGCGAGACCGTCGTCATTCAACGCCGCTGCCTGCGCGCCGCTCGCGATATCCAGGCAGGAGAGACAATCACAAGGGAAATGTTGGACGTGCTTCGTCCGGCAACACCGGGCGCAATCCTTCCGGCTGAATTACAGCGTGTTTTGGGTACAAAAGCCGCGCATGCCATTCAAAGTGGTCGTGAATTACGCTGGACAGATTTAATTTAGGGATTCCCGCAACAGGCATATTTAATGGCGCGCATCCTATACTTCTCTCGCGATTACACGCCCCACGACCATCGCTTCCTCTCGGCATTAGCAGGAACGAACCATACCGTGGGTTATTTGCGTTTGGAGAAGCGCGGGATGGCACGAGAAGAGCGCAGCTTGCCTGGGAATATTGAGGTCATCTCATGGCGAGGTGGCAAATCTCCAGCCAGGCGGTATGACTATCCATCTTTGTTGGCTGGCTTGCAGCAAGTGATAAAACAATGGACCCCCGACTTAATTCATGCCGGACCTCTGCCTTCGGCGGCATTCCTGGCAGCCTGGAGCAGGTTTCAACCGCTTGTCAGTATGTCCTGGGGCTCAGATATCTTGTGGGAAGCACATCACAACTCATTTACTCGCTGGCGGTGCCGTCATGCGCTGAAACACACCACGTTACTGGCTGCAGACTGCCAGGCTGTCCTGGATGAAGCTTCACGATGGGGATTCCCGTTGCATCGTTCCATTCGGTTTCCCTGGGGTGTGGATTTATCCCATTATTCACCCGCTTCTGGAGAAGCGTTACGCAGGCAATTGGGGTGGAATGATAACTTTGTGCTGCTTTCCTTGCGCTCCTGGGAACCCGTGTATGGCGTAGATATTGTGGTCAAGGCATTTGCCCAAGCCGCTACTCTTGTTCCGGAATTACGCCTGCAGTTACTTGGCANNCCAGATTACTACCGCAGTGCAGATGTCTATGTCAGCGCGAGCCATTCAGACGGCTCTTCTGTGTCCCTGATGGAGGCTCTGGCGTGCGGTACACCCACATTAGTGTCCGATATCCCGGGGAATCTTGAGTGGATCACACCCGGGCAGGAAGGCTGGTTATTCCCAGATGGCGACGTGCAAGCGTTGGCTGATGGAATGGTAAAAGCCTGGCAGGAACGCGCAGCCATGCCATCCATGCGCCTCGCCGCGCGCCGTCTGGCAGAAGAGCGGGCAAACTGGCAGCGGAATTTTAGTGTGTTGCTGGAAGGTTATCAGCGGGCATTGGATATTCACGGAGGGCGGGCATGACCCAACCTCGCGTGGTAGCCATTATCCAGGCACGCATGAGTTCCTCCCGTTTACCAGGAAAGGTTTTACGACCCATTGCTGGGCGTCCCATGTTGAGTTGGGTGGTTGAACGGACGCGCCAGGCAACCCTGGTGGATACCGTTGTCGTTGCCACCACAGAAGATCCGTCTGATGACCCGTTGGCAGCCTTTTGCGTAGAGCAAGGCTATCCGGTCTTTCGCGGCAGTTTATATGACGTGCTGGACCGTTTTGTCCAAACAGCAAGGGCATATCAAGCGGATATTGTCGTAAGAATTACGGCTGACTGTCCGCTGATTGACCCCAACGTGATTGACCTTACCATCACGCGCTTGATTGAGTCCAAAGCTGATTTTGCAGCCAACCGTCTGCCGCCCCCCTGGCACCGCACCTATCCGATTGGATTGGATGTGGAAGTTGTCAGCATGCCAGCCCTGGAACGCGCCTGGCGGGAAGCCACAGAAAAGTATGAACGTGAGCACGTCTTGCCTTACCTGTATGACCAACCCGGTCGTTTTAAGGTGGAGGTGGTGGATACTGAACCGGACTATGGACATCTACGCTGGACGGTGGATACATCCGCCGACCTTGCTATGCTTCAGAAGTTAGCGTCATACCTTCCTGAAGGACTGCGTTTTAGTTGGCAGGATGTTCTGGATATTTGGCAGTCACATCCCGATTTGGC
>DFYN01000043.1 GCA_002383615.1 Anaerolineaceae bacterium UBA4081 | reverse complement strand
CATGTCGCTGCTCATCATGGCAGGCGCAGACCTGCGCCGGGATGCCTGGTTGGCGCTGGTCGGTTTGGCGGGCGGATTGGTGGTTGAAAGTTGGGGCACCCAAACGGGTTTGTGGGCATACTACACCCATGAGACCCCGCCGCTCTGGATCCTGCCCACCTGGTCCATTGCCACACTCGCCATTGACCGGCTCGCCCGTTTGATTGGATTGATCATCAAGCGCTTGCCCGAACAGGTGGTCACCCTGCTCACCTGGGTCATTATGCTGGGGTTTTATGCCCTCATGCTGCGCTTTGTCTGGCACACCGCCACGCAATTGCTGACCATTTTTGCCCTGCTGGCGTGCGCCTTGCTCAGCCTGGCTCCTGGAAACCGGCGAGACGCTCTGATATTCTTCCTGGCTGGGGCAGGCTTGGGATACTTCCTGGAGGTGTGGGGCACCACCCGCCAGTGCTGGACGTATTACACTGGTGAAACCCCGCCTTTCTTTGCTGTCCTTGCTCACGGCTTGGCTGCCGTCGCCTTCTGGCGGGCAGCCGTGTTGGTCGGAGGTTTGTTGCAACGCATGTTTGGGCTAAAAATTCCGCTTGCACATTCCGCGCAAACAGAAAACATACCTCCCCCACAGGCGTGATGCCCCTTACCGCGTTATGCTATACTCAAGGTATCACCAATCATTTCAACCCCCTCAAGGAGACTGGCTATGCAGTTTACTGTTAAGGATTGGATGAAAGATGTTGTCCTTTTTGCTGAACCAGACGACCTGGTGCAAGATGTGCTGGCAGCCATGCGCAAGCGCTATGTCAACAGCGTCATTGTCCGCAAAACCGCCGACAGCCCCGAGTTCGGCATCATCACGTCCATTGATATCTGCGACAAGATTGTGGCGCAGCAGCGCAACCCGACTGAAACTCGTGCGCGCGAGATTATGAATTCACCTTTGATTACCGTCCAACCGGGCATGTCCCTTTTGGAGTGCGCTGCGTTGATGAAGGCAAACCTCATCCACCACCTGCCGGTGATGGACAACAAAGGCGAGATCGTCGGTATGATATCTGCCACTGACTTCCTGATGGTGGCTGAAGGGCTTGGGACGGGTTACAAGGACCGCAGCCTGACGTAAATAGTTTATCGCCACAACCCCGCAACCCTTTCAGGGTGCATAAAACGCAAGGGGGCGCAACAACCGCGAGGCACGGAGACCGCAAAACAAAAAATAATTGATACAAGGGGCGAGGCTCGCGCTCTTTGCATCCCCGAAGGGGATCGTTTCGCCCTACTTTGGCAGTACTGCAATTGGTAGCCTGTCATTCCGAACCCCTGCTCGTGGGGGTGAGGAATCTGCTTTATAACAACCAGATTCCTCGTCGCAATCACCGCNNATTGCTTATAACTGCGAGCGATAGGCAGCCACATCCTCTTCCGGCGCCGGGAAAGACATCTTCAGCCCGCGCAGGGTCTCCACGATCACCGTCGCCACAATCATATTTCGATACCAGTTGCGGTTTGCCGGTACCACGTACCAGGGCGCCTGCACTGTGCTCGTCTCCCGGATGGCATCCTCATAGGCTGCCATGTAGTCATCCCACAATGCCCGTTCCTTCAGGTCGCCCGAGTTAAACTTCCACTGTTTGGAAGGCGTGTCAATCCGTTCCAACAGGCGCTGACGCTGTTCATCCTTTGAAATATGCAGGAAGAACTTCAGGATGATGGTACCTTCTTCAACCAGCATACGCTCAAAATCACAGATTTGCTTGTAGCGCAGTTTGGTCTGCGCCATGCTCGCCCAGCCGTGCACCCGCACCACCAGCACCTCTTCATACTGCGAACGGTTGAAAATGACCATCTCGCCTTTACCGGGGGTTTTGGTATGTTCGCGCCACAGGTAATCGTGGTCTGCCTCAATCGGTGTGGGCACCTTGAAATTCGCCACCTGGATACCCTGCGGGTTCACGCCTTCAAACACTGCCCGGATGGTACCGTCTTTGCCGCCAGTATCCATGGCTTGCAGCACAATCAAGACCTTATGCTTATGCTCGGCATACAGGACCTCCTGTAGATCCGCCAGTTCGGTGCGCAACTCCTCCAACCGTTCAGTTGCCTTTTCTTTTTTACCCTTCCACCCGTCCAGGTCATCCGGGTCAATATCGCTGATTTTGAATGCCGAACCAGGTTGAATACGGTACTGTTCAAACACGGCAGCCTCCTCGTTTCAAATCTGTATGCTGAAATTATAGACAAAAACCCCTTAATTTGCGACAATAGTGACAGGTACGCTTGTCCACACAGGAGGGCATCATGCGCCACATTCGGTTATTTGCACTTCTTTCGCTTTGCCTCATGTTCACCCTGGCGTGCAGTGTATCCGTCGAACTTACCGCCACGCCTCCTCCGATTGGTGAAACCAAACCCACACAACCCACCCAACCCACCCAGCCTCAACAAGCTCCCGGCACAGAAGAACCTACTGAGAGCGCATCAGAAACTGCGAGCGAGATTTCCCCATTGATTCCTCAGGTGACCGGTTGGGCGATCTTCGATGCAAGCCACATTCCACCTATCCTATCCTATATTCCCAACGACGGAGTTTATACAGCCAGAAAAACAGCCCTCCTGCCCGAGGAGGTTATCAAGGATGGCAGCATCCTGCTGGTGCTTGGCAGTGANNAGAACGAACACATCTTCGTCAAACAGCTCCTCGACTTTCCCACCGGCGCAGCCAGCCAGGGCAGGAGTTACGCCTATGGCGTCGTCAACAACCTGGCAGACACTAACCTGCCCAGCGAAATCTGGGGCGCTTCCTATCCGGATGCACCTACCATGCTTTACCACGTGGAAGGCAGTGACTACATTGTCTTATTACCCCTTGCCGT
>DFYN01000124.1:3813-4491 GCA_002383615.1 Anaerolineaceae bacterium UBA4081 | reverse complement strand
CTGCTGGAGCTTGTAGGTCTCAATCCGGCATTTGCCAACCGCTATCCGCATGAATTTTCCGGTGGTCAGCGGCAGCGCATTGGTGTAGCCCGCGCCCTGGCACTCCAGCCGCAGTTAATTATCTGCGATGAACCTATTTCTGCTCTGGATGTGTCCATCCAGGCGCAGGTGGTCAACCTGCTGGAAGACCTGCAAAAAGAATTCAACCTGACTTACCTGTTCATTGCACACGACTTGTCCGTGGTGAAACACACCAGCAATCGCGTAGCAGTGATGTATTTGGGCATTATCGTGGAAGTTGCATCGCGCGATGAGCTGTATGCCCATCCCCTGCACCCTTACACGCAGGCGCTGCTGTCGGCAGTGCCTATTCCGGACCCGGTTGCTGAAGAGAAACGCAAACGGATTATTCTACAGGGTGACGTGCCCTCGCCCGTCAACCCGCCCTCTGGCTGCCGCTTCCGCACCCGCTGCCCGCTGGCAGTGGATATCTGCAAGGAGCAAAAGCCGGAGTTTCGTGAGGTCAGCCCAGGTCATTTTGTGGCCTGTCACCTAGTGTCCTAGGCTGCACAGCCTATGAGCGGCATCGTCAATTTTCACCAGGCGACCGCTCAAACCATCTGTCACTCTATAAGGAGGAGTTAGATGCGTAAGATGTTCTTAGTAGTATCGTTGTTG
>DFYN01000124.1:0-3805 GCA_002383615.1 Anaerolineaceae bacterium UBA4081 | reverse complement strand
CCCGTAGAGGCTGTCAAAACCCTGCGCCTCAACATGGGTCCTGGCGACATCCCGACCCTTGATCCGTCCCTCGCGACAGACACATCCTCAATTCAGATTGCCTGGGAACTCTTTATTGGTCTCACCCGTCAGGATGAAGTCACCAATGAAGTTGCTCCTGGTATGGCTGAATCATGGACTTACAGCGAAGACGGCAAGACCCTCACCTTCAATCTTATGAAGGATATTCCCTGGGTCAAGTACGATGCTGTGACCGAATCCGTTGTCCAGGTGCTGGACTGCGACGGAAACCCCCGTGTAGTTAAAGCACAGGATTTCCTGTATGGTATCGAACGCACCTTGAATCCTGCCACCGCTTCCCAATACGCTTATGTGTTGGCGTTTGCCCTGGCTGGCGCATCGGATTACAACAACGGCACATCCACTGACTTCGCCACTGTTGGCGCAAAAGTCATCGATGACTACACCCTTGAAATGACCTTCAACGAGAATGCGGTTTACAATGCCGCTATCGCCGGTATGTGGGTTGCCTATCCTGAGCCGTCCTGGATTATTTCCGGTGACGACTGCACCGAAGGTCGCGGCGACAAATGGACTGAGACTGGTTTCATCCAATCATATGGTCCATACGTGATGAAGGAATGGGTACATGACTCCATGATTACCCTTGTCAAGAACCCCTTCTGGGCTGGCATCCCTTCGGTGCCTGCTGCGAAGATTGAAGAAGTAACCTGGGTAATGTTGGACGAACAACCTGCGTTTGCTGAATACGAAGCCGGTAACCTGGACGCTGCTGCTGTTCCGTCAGCTGACCTCGATCGTGTCAAAGCCGATCCTGTCCTGTCTGCCGAACTGATTGTAGCCCCGAACCTGTGCTCGTACTACTATGGTTTCAACACCAAAGCTCCGGTAGTGGATGATGTTCGTATCCGCCGTGCGCTGTCCCTGGCTGTTGATCGCCAGTCCCTGATTGACAACGTCCTCAAGGGCGGTCAAATCCCGGCGCAGTGGTTCTCACGCCCCGGTCTGGCTGGCGCCCCGACGCTTGAATCTCACCCCGACCTGGGTGTGAAATTTGACCCCGCCGCTGGTAAAGCCCTCGTTGACGAATACGCTGCTGAAAAAGGCATCGCTGTTGACCAGATTGACCTGAGCCTCATGTTCAACACCTCATCTGGTCACCAACGCATCGCTGAAGCAATTCAGCAAATGTGGAAGGACAATTTGGGCTTGAATGTGAAGCTTGTCAACCAGGAATGGGCTGTTTACCTCGAGACTGTCAAGTCAACTGAAACTCCCCAGATCTGGCGCATGGGCTGGTGCCCGGACTATGCAGACGCCAACAACTTCATCAAGGAAGTATTTGACGTCAATGGTTCCTCCAACCCCGCCAAAGATGGCGAACCCTATGGTGGCATCAACTGGAAGGACGAAGCCTTCTCCGCCAAGTTGCTAGAAGCCGCCCGCGAGCTGGATCCCGCTAAACGTGTTGAGCTGTATGCCGAAGCCGAACAGATGCTGGTCTGGGACGAAGCCGCGATCATCCCGATCTACTGGTATTCCCGCAATACCGTAACTAAGCCGTACGTGACCCGCACATTCGGTTCCGCTGGACAGGAAGCGATCGAAAAGTGGGACATCGATATGGCTGCCAAGCTTGGTCAGTAATCGGTAACCCTGCCTGAATTGCGGGGGGAAGGTTCGCCTTCCCCCCGCATTATCCTCATGCTGTGCAGGCAGCAGCACTCACTTCGGGAGGAGTTGCATGGGTCGATTTGTTGCCCGTCGTCTGATTTATATGGTGGTGGTTCTTCTGGTGGTTTCATTAATCACCTTTGGGTTGATGCATGCCGTCCCGGGTGGTCCTTTTGATAAAGAAAAGGCACTTCCCCCGGAAATTATGAAGAACCTTGAGAAGCGGTATCATCTAGATCAACCGCTTTGGCAGCAGTATCTTTCATATCTCAATTCAGTTGTTATTCCGCACTTCAACACAACTGCGCCTGGTTACACCGTCGATAGTGATTACCTGATCAACGTCAAACTGGGTACAGTTTGGCTGCATTGGATGAACTTCGGTCCGACCTATAGTTCACGCAGCCGCACGGTCAACGACATCTTCCGCCAGCAGCTGCCAATCTCTGCCCAATTAGGTTTCATGGCACTGATGGTCTCCCTCTTTATTGGAGTACCATTGGGTATCCTGGCGGCATTAAAGCAAAACACTATCTTTGACTATCTCGGTATGAGTGTGGCTATCTTCGGGGTGAGTGTGCCAGTCATTGTGCTGGGTCCGCTGATGATTTGGATTTTCGGCGTTACCCTTAAATGGCTGCCTCCCACCGGCTGGGGAGCCAAACCGCCGTATGTATTAGGTATCTTTCCTTCCAAGCTTGACTGGGGATTCTTCCAACACGCCATCATGCCTTCCATTGCATTAGGGCTGGGTGGTTCTGCAGTTATCGCCCGGTTGACCCGTGCCAGCCTGCTCCAGGTTGTGCGTGAGGACTACATCCGCACGGCACGCGCCAAAGGTCTGGAGGAACGCAAGGTTATTACCAATCACGCACTGAAGAACTCCCTCATTCCTGTGGTTACAATCTTAGGTCCAATGTTTGCCTCGTTGATCACCGGTACCTTTGTTACTGAATTAACCTTCGGTATCCCGGGGATGGGCAAGTACTTTGTGACCTCGATTACTAACCGCGACTATCCTGTTATTATGGGTACCATCTTGTTGTATGCGGTTTTTCTGGTGATTGCAAACCTCATTGTTGATATTATGTACGCCTATCTTGACCCGCGCATTCGGTACGACTAGCGCAAAGGAAAATGAGGAATAACCATGACTAAACCTGCAACCTTTGATGCGAAAAAATATGGCGCTGGTGGTATGCCAATTACCCAGAAGCGTGAAAGCATGGGCGGTGATGCGATCCGCCGCCTTTTCAAAAACCGTGCGGCAGTCATTGGTCTGGGATTGATTGTCATCCTGTACCTGACTGCCATCTTTGCGGACGTCATTGCACCTTATGATTTTGCACAGCAAACGTTGGTTGACCAGAATAAGGTTCCGCAATGGGTTTTGAATGTTTTCCCAACCATGCGACCTTATGGGCGTTTATCGGACAATTACCTGTTGGGTGCGGATTATGTTGGTCGCGATTTATTCAGCCGTATCGTATATGGCTCACGCGTCTCTCTAACTGTGGCTTTGATNNGGCAAGGTCGACAATATTATGATGCGCTTTGTGGATGTGTTGTACGCATTCCCAAGCCTGCTCTTCATTATCTTGTTGTTGGCTTTCTTCCGCTCCACGTTTTCAAAACCTGAACCGGGGACATTCAGTTACATGCTCAGCCAGGCAGACACCGCTATGGGCGGTATGCTATTCATCTTTATTGGTATCGGTGTAACTGCATGGGAAACAATGGCGCGTTTGACTCGCGGTCAGGTCCTCTCTGCCCGTGAGAAAGAATATGTGGAAGCTGCCCGCACAATGGGCGCAACGAATATCAGAATTATGTTCCGGCACATCCTGCCGAACATTGTTGGTCCACTGGTCATTTCGGAGACGCTTGCTATTCCATCATACATCTCCACAGAAGCGTTTCTATCCTTCATCGGTTTGGGCGTCAATCCGCCCACACCGTCCTGGGGTTCCATGATTTCGGATGGCGCTGGAGTTATCCGCACCTACCCCAACCAGACCATCTTCCCGGCGTTGGCGCTGGCAATCACCATGTTTGCCTTCAACTTCCTGGGTGATGGTTTGCGAGATGCGCTAGACCCGCGCTTACGCGG
>DFYN01000050.1:4513-11773 GCA_002383615.1 Anaerolineaceae bacterium UBA4081 | reverse complement strand
AAGATCCTTGGCGCGGTAAATCCAAGCCTGCATACTTAAACCGTATTTATGTTTAAGCATGTGCAGTTCGTTGATGTTCAGATCCGTCCGGTTGGTGCCCAGTTCAAAGCGAGCCGTTGCAGCCGGCACGAGGAAAGCCCCGACAAACCGATTTGCCGCCTGTTCTGGATTGAGGTCGCCTTGAACATCCAGGACCAGATGTCCCAGTTCATGTCCTAAATTGAACCGCTGCCGGTCGCCTGATAATTCGCCTTTGGTTACGATTACCGGATCGCCATCTGCCATGCACGACTGTGTACTGTAAGTAAAAGTGCAGGCGTCAAAATGCTCAAAACCGGAGATGATCCCCACTTTGATGCCCCGATCCTCCAGCAACTGGACCAGGTTTTCAATCGCATCATAGCCCAGGCTCCAGTGATCGCGTAATTCTAGAGCTGCGATTTCAATCTCATCCAGTGAGGTCACTTTACGCAGGGGGAGGCAAGCCGCATGTTGTTCTTCAGGAAAAAGACTTTCAACCTCGAGATAACGCTCCACCCAATCCTGGATGCGCATCTGGATGGCTTCCTGCTCTTTGACGCTCAGTGCAGCGTGTTTTCGATAAGCCTGAAGTTGAACAGAGACCGTGCTCGGGCGAAAGAAGAAATCCACCTTGACCTGCAAAGCTTTCGACAGCCGCAGCAGAACGCCGGAGCTGGGCACATCCTGATCCCGCTCATATTTTGAGATTGCCATGGCGCTGACTCCAATTTCATCCGCCAGTTTTCGCAAAGAAAAATTGTTCGCTTTCCGAGCTTGTTTAATACGCCCTCCGATGGTCATGATCATCTCCTTTTCTCTTTCAGTTTACATATTATCACAAATTGCATAATTTGTAAACTACCCTTCTATTTGGATCAACTCTTCCAATCTATATTAGGGGTTGATATTGAGGCTTTATTATTATATAAATAGTAAACATTTTTTATTTGGAGGATGCCATGCAAATACCTGATCTTCAAGCCTGGGCTTTACAAAACCCCTGGATGGCTGCAGCGGCTGCTTTAGGGTTGGCATTGCTGGCGTTCCTTTTTACCCGACTGGTGGTGGCACATGCACTGGTTACCTTTGTGGCGCGCACAAAAACCTCGCGGGATGACATCTTTGTCAAACACCTGCGCCCCTACCGTGTTGCCTGGATTGCGCCGCTGCTGGTCATTTACGCCTTGGCGCCCTTCTTTCCCGAACAAAAAATTATCATTGAGCGCACGACCTTATTAGGTGTACTCTGGTTGACCACCCTGACGCTCTATTCCCTCCTGAATGCGGTCAACGTCCTCTATGAAAGCAGCAAAAATTACCGCGGGGTATCCATTCAGGGTTACCTGGACATTGTCAAGATGGTTTTCATCGTGGCTGCGCTTATCCTTACCATTGCCCTGGTGACAGGTCAATCACCCTGGGGCTTATTAACCGGGCTGGGAGCAATCACTGCCATCCTATTACTTATCTTCCAAAATACCATCCTTTCGTTGGTCGCCTCCATACAGATTGTGGCAAATGACCTTATCAAGGAAGGAGATTGGATAGAGGTGCCTTCCTATGACGCGGATGGGGACGTCGTCAACATAGGGCTGCACACGATCAAAGTTCGCAATTTTGACATGACCTATTCGGTCATCCCCACCTATAAAATCGTAGATGTGGCATACAAGAACTGGCGGGGAATGGCTGAAAGTGGCACCCGCCGCATCCAGCGTGCGGTTACTGTAGATATGCTATCCATTAAGTTTTGCGATGACGACCTGCTTGCCCGACTGAGCCGAATAGACTTGATTTACAGTTTTATTGAAGAGCGCCAGGAAGCTCTGGCAGCATATCGGCAGCACGCCGGTGCAGATTATGATTCCCCACTGGACGGACCCCAAATTACAAACGTGGAAGTTTTTCGGC
Organism: Anaerolineaceae bacterium UBA4081; assembly: GCA_002383615.1. Classification (GTDB taxonomy): domain Bacteria; phylum Chloroflexota; class Anaerolineae; order Anaerolineales; family Anaerolineaceae; genus UBA4081. The sequence goes on along the minus strand of DFYN01000050.1, from coordinate 9,841 downwards.
GCTACATCCTCGAATACCTGAAACGCCGTTCAGATATTCAGCAGGAAGGTGTGCCTTTCCTGGTGCGCTCACTGGCGCCTCAACCCACTGGATTATCCATTGAGCTATACATCTTTGCCAAGACCATCGATTGGACTATTTACGAAGGCATCCAGGCAGAGATATTTGACCACCTGTTGGCAGCCGCTCCCAGTTTTGAACTGCGCGTGTTCCAGGAACCTACCGGATTGGATTTCAAAGCGCTGGCTGACCAAAGTCGTGCGTAAGCACAAAGGCACAAAGGACAAAAAGCAGCCATACACAAGTAGACTGCCTTTCATACGATTTGCCCGCTCCCCGTAAGCAGCAGACGCTTGTGGGCAGAGGGTCGCGGAGTCAACACCCCAAGTGCACCTCGAGGGGTAGGGTCAGGGGCGGGCTGACCCAGTAATTTGACCGATTCCCGCACAACACCTCCCCACCAACTAACTTGACGTTCGCCATTCTTCAGGCTATACTATTGTGAAATCCTATACAACTCTTCGGGGCAAGGTGTAATTCCTGACCGGTGGTGATACCCCACGAGCGCACAAACGCAGACTTGGTGAAATTCCAGGGGCGACGGTAAAGTCCGGATAAAAGAAGAGGTTTTATTCTGCCACTTTGGCTTGATTCATGCGCCCCGAGATCATCATCTTGGGGTTTCTTGTTGAGGGCGCTTGGATTACAACCAGGTCATTAGGTCAAAACTAAAAAGGGGACGCATCTGGCTGCTGCTTGGCTCGCTGGTTTTTGGGCTGGCTGTCTGGCAGTTTGCGTCTTCAGGTTTGCCGACCTTCATCTTGCCACCGCCCCTGCTGACCGCCCAACGCTTGCTTAAAGCCCTCGCGGATGGCTCGCTTATCCGCCACAGCCTGGTCACCCTGCTGGAAGTCCTGTTGGGACTGTTTTTTGGCGCCGGGTTAGCCTCATTGCTTGGCTATTTCCTGGCAAAATCCCGCTTGCTGGAACGCGTCCTTGCGCCATACCTGGTTGCCAGTCAGGCGATCCCGATCGTAGCCATTGCGCCTCTACTGGTCATCTGGTTTGGTCCTGGAATGTTCAGCAAAGTGCTCATCTGCTCCCTGATTGTCTTTTTTCCTGTCCTGGTCAATACAGTTGTGGGTTTAAGGGCTGTGCCTGAAGACCTGCGTGACTTGATGCGGTCTTTACATGCCACCCGCCGGCAAACGTTACGGTATTTGGAGCTGCCCGCAGCCTTACCCGTTTTATTAGGTGGCTTGCGCATCGGTGCCACGTTATCCGTCATTGGCGCAGTGGTGGGTGAGTTTGTGGGGGCTAACCAGGGATTGGGGTTCTTGATCAATGTTGCCCGCGGACAATACGATACTGCCCTGGTTTTCGTGGTGGTGCTGACCCTCATCCTGATGGCTATTGTCCTGTATGGCAGTGTGACCGTTCTTGAAAGCCAGTGGTTGCGGTGGCAATCCAATGACCCAGACTCAATACATGAGGTAAATAAATGAAACGCGTTATCATTTCCAACCTTATCCTGGTCCTTGTCCTGCTGAGTTCAGGCTGCGTGCAGGCACAGCCAACACCAGAATTGACGCCTATCCGCCTGCCGGTGGGGTACATTCCCAACATCCAATTCGCGCCGTTATATGTCGCAATCGACAAAGGTTACTTCAAAGAAGCAGGCTTGGATGTCGTCCTCGACTACAACATGGAAACGGACTCCGTCGCCCTTTTAGGCGCAAACCAATTGCAGTTTGCCATCGTTTCCGGCGAGCAGATCTTGCTCGGACGCGCTCAACAACTGCCAGTCGTATATGTGATGGCATGGTATCAGCAATACCCGGTCGGGGTCACCTACAAAAATTCATCCGGCATCCAAACAATATCTGACCTTCAGGGAAAGCATATCGGACTGCCAGGTACGTATGGCGCTTCATACATAGGACTAGAAGCCCTGCTTTTTGCGGGTGGGTTGACAGATGATGACGTTTTCCTCGATTCCATCGGCTTCACCCAGGTGGAAGCGCTTGCCACCGACCGGGTGGATGCGGTGGTCTCGTATATAGCCAACGAACCCATTCAATTAACCGCGCAGGGTTATGACGTAACCACCATGCGGACATCAGATTACCTCTCATTGGTGGCAAATGGACTGGTTACCAATGAACAAACGCTGCAGGACAACCCAGACCTGGTCCAAAACATGGTTACTGCGCTTTTAAAGGGCTTGGTTTACACCAGCGCAAATCCGGATGAAGCCTATGACATAAGCAAGAAATTTATCGAAAACCTGGCTCAGGCAGACGAAGTCGTACAAAAGGAAGTGCTGAAAACCTCTATCGCCCTCTGGCAAGCAGACCGCATGGGCTACTCACAACCAGAAAGCTGGGCTAACATGCAAGACATCCTGCTGCGGATGAATTTGCTGAAGGCACCCCTTGCTCTGGATGAAGCGTTCACCAATCAGTTTATCCCGGAGCCCTGATGCCACCCAGCTCTGAGGAAAGGCTGCAAGTTTCCCATCTGAGCGTCACCTACACCGACAGTCACGGTGAACTGGATGCTCTCGATGATGTCTCTCTGGAAGTTGGCGCCCGGGATTTTGTGTGCGTTTTGGGTCCTTCCGGCAGCGGAAAAAGCACCCTGCTGCGGGCGATCGCCGGGTTGATACCTGTCCCGCCAGGTGCAATCACCATTTCGGGAACCGACCCACAAATCAAGATTGGGATGGTATTTCAACAAGCCAACTTAATGCCCTGGCGCACCGTCCGGCAGAATATTGCCTTACCGCTGGAGTTGTGTGGCGAACCCTCCGCATCCATCCAAACTCGCACGGATGATTTGATTGACCTGGTGGGGTTACATGGGTTCGAAGATGCCTACCCGCATGGATTAAGTGGCGGCATGGCGCAGCGCGTGGCGCTGGCACGCGCGTTGATTCAAGAACCAGATATCTTGCTGCTGGATGAGCCGTTTGGCTCGCTGGACGCCCTGACCCGCGACCGGATGGGCGCTGAACTGCTGCGGATTTGGCAGGCTCGCCGCTCTGCAGTGCTGATGGTCACTCACAGCATCTCAGAAGCGCTATTGCTGGCAGACCGGGTGATTGTCCTGACCTCCCGCCCGGGAAAAATCGCCCTCGAAATGGATGTACCCCTGCCGCGACCGCGTGAAGAGTCTGTCCGCTACACAGCCGAGTTTGGCGCACTAGCGCGCCAACTGCGTCAAGCCATTAGTTAGCCAATACGCTCTCCTTGATTTCATCAAAGAAATAATAAGGTCATTCAAACCAGAAGTGACCTCTTTACTGTCCACTTTCCATGTTCATTTCACAAAGGCATTGCTGACTAAATTCGGGGCAAATCTAAAAGCAGATTCTCCAACAAAAGTTGTAAATTGGCAGAACGCAGCCGCAGCAGGCTTTTCTCAAGTACGGCAGCCTGTCGGCGCGCTTCATCCAGCGTCACAACAGCGGCAATTTGCCGGATTTCATCCGCCACATCCGGGTTGGTCAAGGGTGCGCTTGCGCCTGCTGAGTAAAGCAAAACATCCCGCCACAGCGAAAGCCAGGTCTGCAAAATACCGCGCAAGTTCTCCCTCGCCTGACCCCGGTCGCCCTTGCCACGCGACCGGACCGCATTTTCCGCGTAGGCGAATCGCTCGCGCAGGGAATTGCCCAACAACGTGAACAAATCCCCCAGCCACTCGGTTCGCTGTTCCAGCCGCTCCGGTTCAGCATGCAGGCGTAACGCCGCCCCCAGCCGTCCACCCGTTACATGCGCCAGTAAGTCCGCTTCCTCTTGCGGGAGGTGAAACTGGTCAACCAGGTAGCGGGTGGCATCGCTCACTGCCATGGGTCGCAGGCGCAGCACCTCACAGCGGCTGGCGATGGTCGGCAACACCGCTTCAGCGCTCGCCGCCGTCAGCAGCAGCATCGCCCGCCCGGGTGTATCTTCGAGGGTTTTCAAGAGCGCATTTTGCGCGTTCTGGTTGGCTTCTTCAAAACGCAACAGCAGCCCCACTTTACGGTCAGCCATGTATGGACTAAGCGACAGGCTGTGCTGCAGCTCCCGAATGGCGTCGATGCGTAATTCACCACCCTCCTGCTCGGCAGCCACCGGGAACAAGTCCGGGTGCTGCGCTTTCTCCACCTGCAGGCAGACCGGACATACCCGGCACGGGTCACCGGTTGTCTTAGCCTGCGGGCAGTATAAAGCCTGCACAAAGCGGGTTGCCAGGGTGCGCCTGCCTACGCCGCTTGCCCCGACAAACAGGTATGCCTGACGCACCTGTCCGCGCTGGATATGTTCGCGCAGCAGGGATTCAGCCCATTCGTGTCCCAACACGTCCCATGCCATAAGTTTCTGTTTATATTCCCTTATGCTAATAGCAACTTTTCTTGGATGCTCAATCGCCCTATTCAGCCAACCAGCACGCGACCGAGTGACCCGGCACCACTTCTTTGAATTCTGGTTCTTCCTGGCTGCATCGCTCTATTGCTACGGGGCAGCGTGGGTGGAATCGGCAACCTTTGGGTGGGTGCAGCGGGCTGGGAACATCTCCTTTGAGGATGATGCGTTCGCGCTTAAGTTTGGGGTCCGGCACAGGAATTGCGGACATGAGCGCTCTAGTGTAAGGATGCAATGGATTTTTGAATAACTCATCGCGTCCAGTCAGTTCCACCATCTTCCCCAAATACATGACTGCCACGCGGTCTGAGATATGCTCCACCACGCTCAAGTTATGGGCAATGAATAAATAGGTTAATCCAAATTCCGACTGAAGGTCTTTCAACAGGTTTAACACCTGGGATTGGATGGAGACATCCAGCGCAGAAACAGGCTCGTCGCACACAATGAAATCTGGACGCAATGCCAGGGCGCGGGCAATACCAATGCGCTGCCGTTGTCCTCCGCTAAACTCGTGTGGGTAGCGCCGGGCATGGTACTCTTCCAACCCCACCGTTAGAAGGGCGTCCAACGCCATCTTATACATTTCATCCTGGCTGCCCAGCCTGTGGATGCGCAACCCTTCCAGGACACTTTCCACAATCGGCACGCGCGGGTCCAGTGAAGCATAAGGGTCCTGGAATATAATTTGCATATTGCGGCGCATGGCTTTCAGTTGCTCGCCCTTGAGCGTGAACACATTGGTGCCGTTCAGCAGCACTTCACCACCAGTGGGCTCAATCAAGCGCAGCATGGTTCGCCCGACGGTTGTCTTGCCACAGCCTGATTCCCCCACCATGCCCAGTGTTTCACCCCGCTTAATGGTAAAACTGACGCCATCCAGCGCCTGCACTTGCGCTGTAACGCGCTGTAATACGCCTGT
>DFYN01000050.1:2463-4397 GCA_002383615.1 Anaerolineaceae bacterium UBA4081 | reverse complement strand
TTAATCCATATTGCTCTCGGGCGCAGCAGCGCGGCGCAAACCGGCAGCCTTTAGGCAGGTTCACCAGGTTTGGCACCACACCGGGGATCACATCCAACCGTTTTTGCAGCCTGCCCAATACTGGAATGGAACCAATCAACCCCTGGGTGTAGGGATGGCACGGGGTTTCAAACAACCGGCTAACCTCATTCTCTTCAACCACTTCGCCGGCATACATCACCGCCACGCGGTGAGCCATTTCAGCAATGACACCCAAATCATGGGTAATGAGGATAACAGATGTCCCCAGGTTTTCGCGCAAATCGCGCATCAGGTCCAGGATTTGCGCCTGGATGGTCACATCCAGTGCCGTTGTTGGTTCGTCGGCAATCAAGAGCTGTGGATGCAGCGCCAGCGCCATGGCAATCATCACCCGCTGTGCCTGCCCACCTGACATTTCATGCGGGTAGGCTTTGGCTTTCTTCTCGGGGTCGGGAATCCCTACCCGCCGCAATAATTCTACCGCCCGTTCCTGGGCTTCCTTATTCTTCATGTACTGGTGAATCTGGAATACTTCCGCCACCTGGTCGCCGCTGGTGAAGACCGGGTTGAGGCTGGATTGCGGCTGCTGAAATATCATCGATATCCGGTTGCCGCGCATTTTAACCATCTCGGATTCAGGCAACGCCAATAAGTCAATGCCATCAAACGTTATTTTGCCTGCGAGTACTTTGCCTGGTTTACTCACCAACCGCATCACGGACAGCGAGGTCACGCTCTTCCCGCAGCCCGATTCTCCCACCAAACCCAGCACCTCTCCGGGATTGACATGGAAATCAACGCCATCAACAGCCTTGACGACGCCGTCTTCTGTATAAAAATAGGTTTTTAATCCTTTGACATCCAGCAAGGGTTGGGTGACAGGTTCAGTCATGATACTTCCTCAACAGTGGTTTATGTCACGAAAACGAATATGCTTATTATATAGACAAATGGGTTTTGGATGCGAAACCTGCAAACCAAAACCCATTGTGGCTTCAAACTCATTTGTGAATGGCAAGCACTTATGGCTTTGAACGTCTCGGAAATGAGCAGTCCAAATTAATCCTACTTGAACCAGACATTAATACAAAACAATATAAACAGGATCCAGGTGGCAGAAAAAACCGCAACAATCAATAGCCCGGCTAGCACTGCATACCACGTGTATCGCCATGACTCAGCGCGAGTCATTTGCGTCCCCTGATTAGTGGCAGAAGGAGTATTTTCTTTACGCCGGTCGCTAAAATCATACCACGGCTTTCCAATCGCATCCATGCTGCAGATTACTCTGCCGTCATCATCATCATACTGTCTCGGTTGCTTTTTCATCGTCGTTGACCTCATCAGTTATATAAATGGCAATTGACGATATGCCCTGGTTCAACTTCCTTGGTTTCCGGATGAACTGACTTACAAATCTCCATGACTTGCCGACAGCGCGTGTGGAATTTGCATCCTGGCGGGGGATTAGCGGGCGACGGAATACTACCTTCGAGAATGATGCGGTTCCGCTTGGCATCCGGGTCAGGTATTGGCGCTGCACTCAGCAGCGCTTGTGTGTACGGATGCAGCGGGTTATTGAATATCGCTTTCTTACTGCCATATTCCACCAAATCACCCAGGTACATGACGCCTACATCGTCAGAGATGTGCTCTACAACGGAAAGGTCATGTGATATGAAAAGGTAAGTGAGGTTGAATTGTGTCTGTAAATCTTTCAACAGATTGATAATTTGAGCCTGAATCGACACATCCAACGCAGACACCGGTTCGTCACACACAATAAACGAAGGATTGAGCGCAAGCGCTCTGGCAATACAAATACGTTGACGCTGTCCACCTGAAAATTCATGCGGATAGCGGTCTTTGTGGTATGGCTCCAAACCACAGGACTTCATGATTTGGTCCAGGTG
>DFYN01000050.1:0-2437 GCA_002383615.1 Anaerolineaceae bacterium UBA4081 | reverse complement strand
CTTCGGCTGAGCTGGAAGATATCAAATCCAAAGAAGAAAACATCACCACTCGTCTTCTCATTCAAACGCAAGATGGTTTTTCCAACCGTTGTTTTGCCGCATCCCGATTCTCCAACCAGCCCCATCGTCTTGCCGCGCATAATCTTAAAGCTGATGCCGTCCACCGCTTTGACATGACCAACTACGCGCTGCATCAATCCCGCTTTGATTGGAAAATACTGCTTGAGGTTGATGACTTCAAGCGCTAAATCTTCAATTTCTGTGGTCTCATCATGACTTTTGACGTCCATGCTTACACCTCAGTCCTACCGGTGGTATGTAGGTAACATGTCACCATGTGAGTTTTAGTTAGATATGTTTCTGGTGGGTATACCCCATCGCATATACCCATGCGTTTATTACAGCGATCTTTGAAATAGCAATAATTGGGCATGTTGACCGGGTTCGGAACGCTTCCAGGGATGCTGTAAAGGCGGTCAACGGTTTTGTTAATAGCAGGCTTGGAAGCCATCAGTCCAACCGTGTACGGATGCAGCGGATTGTGGAACACCTCGCCTGCGGTGCCTTTTTCAACGATGCGACCCGCATACATGACCACCACAATGTCAGCCATTTCAGCAATCACACCCAAATCGTGCGTTATGAGCATGATACTTGAATTTATCTTGTCCTTCAGGTTTCTCAGCAAATCAAGGATCTGCGCCTGAATGGTCACATCCAGAGCCGTGGTCGGTTCATCCGCAATAATAAGCTTGGGGTTGCATGCCAGCGCCATGGCAATCATGATGCGCTGACGCATCCCGCCAGATAACTCATGCGGATACATCATGTACACCCCGGTTGCGTTGGCGATCCCCACCATGTCGATCATCTTGAGTGAGAGTTCTTTTACCTGCTCTTTCGTCATGCCCGGGTTATGGAGGATGATGACTTCATCTACCTGCTCGCCTGCACGGAATACAGGATTCAGGCTTGTCATCGGCTCTTGGAAGATCATGGATATCTTGCTGCCTCGGATTGTCTCCATCACTTGTCCAGGGGTTTTGGCAATGTCGTAAACCTTTTCACCCGCGTCAAAGCGTATGGAGCCTTCCACAATCTGTCCCTGTGGTCGTTGCACAAGTTGCATCAGCGACAGGGCTGTGACAGATTTTCCGCAGCCAGATTCTCCCACGACACCCACGGTCTTACCCTTGGGTATTTCAAAAGAGACGCCATCCACAGCTTTCACCGTACCGATATCCGTAAAGAAGTAGGTATGCAAATTATCGAATTCAACTACATTGGCAGGGTCCTTCATCTTATCCAGGTATTCGCTCTCTGGAACATCCCTGCGATTACGCTGCTTTTCAATGGCATTTGTGATGCGCCGATTTTCACGCGAAATAGCAGCCAGCTCTCTGGCAGATAACTGCGTGGGGTCTTTTGCAAATACTTTTGCATTGATCCTTTCGATCAATGATCGCTTTTCTTCATCCATCGTCATCACCTACCTTTTCATCTTCGGGTCGTATGCGTCCCGAAGTCCGTCGCCTACAAAGTTAAAGCCGAGCACTGTTAATAGAATCAATAAACCGGCTGGTATCCACATGAACCAGAAGTTGGTCATGACGTAAGCATCCGAGGCAACATTGATAATGCTTCCCCAGGAAGCCAGCGGATATTTAATCCCAAGTCCCAGGAAACCCAGGGTGGCTTCCGTTATGATAATGCCTCCCAGACCGGCAGTCGCCTGCACAATTAAAAGGGGCATCACGTTCGGAATAAGGTGTCTGAATATCCTGCGGCTCGTACGAATGCCTGTTGCCTCTGCAGCAACCATGAAATCCTGCTCGCGTAGCGAAAGGATTTGTCCTCGAACAATACGGGCAATACCAGTCCAACCCAGGAAGCCAAGTAACGCCATCAAAAGGAAAATCCTGACGATAGGGTCGACTTCCAGGGTGTCCATTACTGATCCGAAGATTAAAACCATCGGCCAGAATGGAATACTGTTGAACAAGTCCACAAAACGCATCAAGGCTGTATCTACCCAGCCGCCAAAGTAGCCGGAAATACCGCCGACGATGATACCAATGAAGACTTCCAGGAAGATGACGACAAAGCCTACCATCAAGGAAATTCGACCGCCGTACATCAACCGGGTTAACACATCCATGCCGTTGTTATCCAAACCCATCAGGTGCTCACTAGATGGATACTCAAAGGTCCGGATAAGCTCAGTCGGACGTTCCCGTTTGATGTTGTAGGTTGTGTTTACCCGGACGATGATATATTCAATGGATTTCCCATCTGCATCCGCAAATTCAAACTTTTGTTGTTTATTGGCAATCGCTTCACGAACTGCAGACTTGAATTGAACCGTCAGGAACAAGTTCTTATCGAGTGGGTTGACGATAATGTCCGATACTTCTGCAAACTCAACCCCATTGGCATC
>DFYN01000159.1:6910-13889 GCA_002383615.1 Anaerolineaceae bacterium UBA4081 | reverse complement strand
CATCTGGGGTGGCAAAGGATGAGACAATGCTGACCGGGATTCCTGCTGTTGACCCCGGTCTGTACACAGTGCGGTCCACTGCCGCCTTCAGCGCCAGAATGTCATCATGCCCGAGGTCCCATTCAGCCAACCCCTTTTTCCATTGCTCGGCAGTCGTGACTGCCATTTGGGGAATGGTCATGCCCTGGCGGCGGGCTTCATCCGCATCCAGCCAGGGCTCAAAATCAGTTGGTTTGAGATCCGGAAAGTGGAGGATCAAGTTGGTGAGGTCGCCTTTGATGTCAATGATGATTGCCGGGATGCCCTGTAAAGCAGCCTCCTCTAGAATCCCGATGCATAATCCTGTTTTTCCGGAGCCGGTCATACCGGTCACAATGCCATGCGTGGTCAGATTTGCTGGGTCGTACATGACGTTTTCAGTGGTCAATTGACCTTTCGCCATGTCATATTTTCTGCCAATATAAAATTTTGAGCGCTTTTCCATGGGTTACCGCCTGGGAATTCATTTTTTGTCCGATGTTTGTATTATAGACCATTGAGTGAGGTGGGGCAACCGATGGTTAAATCGCTTATCTGTCAGTATCCTTGTTTCTCTTGGGATATAATTACCTTTGTGAAAACCCAACATACTTCCTTCCTTCCTTTCTTTGTTGCCGGCGCCGTATTGGCGATCATAGGATGGTTTGGACTGGCTAGCCTTGTGTTGCTGACCCAACCCACCCTGGGTCCGCGATGGTTATTCATCTTCTTTGCTGTGTTGGCGGGCTCCGGCACTGCCCTGCCTTTTGTGCATTACCTCAACAGCCGATTCCCATCCAAACCACCGGTTGATGGCGCTATTATTACGCGCCAGGCAGTCTGGTTTGGCATCTTTTTTGCGCTGTTGATCTGGCTGCAGTTGGGCAGGGTGCTTACCTTTGCGATGGCTGTCCTGATTGGTGCGGGTTTTGCAGTGATTGAATTGCTGCTGCGCATGAATGAAACCGCCCGTTTCCATTCCCACATTGACTCAGATGAGTAATTTACGCCATCTGCCGGCAGTGGATGTTTTGCTATCGACGACTGTCGCGGCGGATCTGGTAGTGCGCTATGGGCGCCCTCTGGTTTTAGAGGCGATCCGGTCAGTACTGGATGCTGCCCGCACCCAGGCTATGAAGGGAAGCGAAATTCCAGAATCAGATCAATTGATGGCACGGGTGAGTCGACTTTTGATTGAATGGACTATGCCTACCCTGATTCCAGTCATTAATGCAACAGGTGTGATATTGCACACTAACCTGGGTCGTGCACCGCTTTCATTGGCTGCCCAACAGGCAGTTGCCCGTTCGAGCGGTTATTGCACTCTGGAATACGACCTCGCCAGCGGTAAACGCGGTTCACGGGCGGTTCACGCTGAACAATTGCTCATGCGATTGACTGGCGCCGAGGCTGCCCTGGTGGTTAACAACAATGCCGCTGCAGTCCTGCTGACCCTATCTGCCCTTGCAAATCGGAAACGGGTTATTATTTCCCGCACCCAACTGGTTGAAATTGGAGGTGGTTTTCGCGTTCCGGATGTGATGGCGCAATCTGGCGCTAAATTGGTTGAAATCGGTACCACCAACCGTGTCCACTTGCGTGACTACGAACAGGCATTGACTGAGCCGGTTGGGTTGGTCTTGCGGGCGCATTCTTCCAATTTTCGTCTGATTGGATTTACCAGTGAACCCACCCTGGCTGAAATGGTATCGACGGCACACACTGCAGGTGTGTCAGTGATGGATGATTTAGGCTCAGGCGCGCTGTTAGACACAGCCCAGTTTGGGCTTGCACATGAGCCGACAGCACAGGAATCACTTGCAGCAGGAGCGGATGTGGTGTGTTTTTCAGGTGATAAATTGCTGGGCGGTCCGCAAGCGGGAATCATCCTGGGAAAGGCGAAATTGCTGGCAAAAATCAAAAAGCATCCGCTGGCACGTGCGGTTCGGGCAGATAAATTAGCATTGGCAGCGCTTGCAGAAACCCTGCTGGCATATTTGGAAGACCGCGCAGTACAGGACATTCCTGTTTGGCAGATGATTGCCCGACAGCCGGAAGTATTAAATGCGAGGGCAATCTCCTGGGCTGACACTCTGGGTTATGGAGATGTGATTGAGGGGCGCTCCACCGTTGGCGGCGGCAGCCTTCCTGAGGAGACGCTGCCCACCTGGTTGCTTCGTTTACCTGTGCCGCGTCCCAACGCATTCCTGACGAAATTGAGACAGGCGTCAACCCCTGTGATTGCGCGTATAGAGGATGATGCAGTTGTGCTGGACCCGCGCACGGTGCTGGATGATGAAGAAACACCCTTACTGAATATACTAAAGGTTCTCTTAACCCAAAAATCTTGAGGTGCTGATGAAACACGAACTGGATACATTAATGCAATCGGCTGATATTGATGGTTTGTTGGTTACCGGACCAGCCATGCATAACCCTGCCATGGTATATATGATAGGCGTGGCGCATGTAACTGCCGGCGACTTGATCAAAAAGCGCGGCGCACCTGCTATATTGTTTCATGGTGTGATGGAGCGCGAAGAAGCCGCAAAAAGCGGCTTGCAATGTGTGTCCTACAACAAATATCCCTGGGCAGAATTGTTTGCAGCTGCCGATGGTGACCTGAACCTGGCAATGGCATTGCGTTATCAGAAGATGTTTGCTGAAGCTGGCATTTCTGCAGGTCGTATTGCAGTTTACGGGCTAAGTGAGGTAGGTGCAGCCATCAGCATTTTCAAGTACCTTGAGAACCTGATGCCAGGTCTTGAGCTGGTTGGTTTTACGAAGGATGAATTGTTGATGCAGGCGCAGATGACCAAGGATGTTGAGGAAGTAGCGCGCATTCGCCACATGGGTAAAATCACGACAGAAGTTGTGGCGAGGACGGCTGAATACCTGACAACCGGTAAACCCGTTAATGGCGTGATGACCCACCAGGATGGCTTACCTTTGACGATTGGTGAGGTGCGGGGCAAGATAAACTTGTGGCTGGCAGAGTTGGGCGCAGAAAACCCGGAAGCGACCATTTTCGCTATTGGACGGGACGCAGGCATTCCACACTCCATTGGCTCCGATAGTGATTTGATAGAGCTGGGTAAACCGATCGTTTACGATATCTTTCCGTGTGAAGCTGGCGGCGGCTACTTCTATGACTTTACCCGCACCTGGTGTCTGGGTTATGCGCCGGATGCGGTGCTTCGCCTCTACGAAGATGTTTTAACAGTATTCAAAACGCTGCTGCGAGAATTGGAAGTAGGCGCACCATTTAAACGGTATCAGGTACGCACCTGTGAATTGTTTGAAGCCATGGGACATCCTACCATCGCAACGCACCCTGAGGTCGAAGAGGGTTACATCCACTCTATAGGTCATGGCGTAGGTATCAACATCCACGAAAAGCCATTCAGTGGCGCTTCCGCGGCGGGTACGGACAGCCTGATACCAGGAACGGTGTTTACCATTGAGCCGGGCTTGTATTATCCTTCGCGCGGTATGGGCGTTCGCCTGGAAGATACTTTTTACACCCGCCCGGATGGCAAGTTTGAAATCCTGGCGCCCTATTCCCTTGACCTGGTTTTACCAGTCAAATCATAAGGCAGGCTGTCCATGACCGACCCCTACAACCATACATTTCCACCTGCGCGCATCCTGGGCATCGAGTCGTCATGCGATGAGACCGCCGCGGCGGTCATTGAGAATGGTCGCATGATTCTCTCCAGTGTGGTGGCATCACAGGTAGATATCCATGTGAAGTATGGTGGGGTCTTCCCTGAAATTGCCTCCCGCCAGCATGTTCTTACGATTTATGGGGTGATTGAGCAGGCGCTGCAACAGGCGCACCTCAGCCTGCCGGATTTGGATGCCATCGCTGTCACGCGAGGTCCCGGGTTGGCAGGCTCATTAGTCGTTGGCGTCAACGCGGCTAAAGGGTTGGTGCTGGCAACCGGATTACCATTAATTGGCGTCAACCATTTGGAAGGGCACATTTACAGCGCCTGGGCACATGGCGCAGATGTTCCCAACCCACCGCTCCCTCCGGAGTTTCCGCTCATGGCGCTGCTGGTTTCTGGCGGGCACACAGAACTTAATCTGGTGACGGATCACCTGAAATATCAACGATTGGGTGCTACGTTGGATGATGCCGCTGGAGAGGCATTTGATAAAGTGGCTCGTTTATTGGGTTTGCCTTATCCCGGAGGACCTTCAATCCAAATGGCTGCTGAACAGGGCAACCCGCATGCATTCAACTTTCCCCGTGCCAGGTTGGACGGCACCTGGAACTTCTCATTTAGCGGACTCAAAACTTCAGTTTTGAGACTCATTCAAAAATATGAAGAAGAAGGTAAACGTTTGCCTGTTGAAGATATGGCAGCCAGCTTTCAGGCGGCTGTTGTGGATGTGCTTTTGACCAAGACCTTAAAAGCAGCCGAAGCCCACGGGTGCAAGTCTATCCTGGTGGCGGGCGGGGTTTCTGCGAACCGCGCCTTGCGAACCGCTTTCCTCGCCCAACAACAAATTCCTGTGTCGATACCACCGTTTTCCCTGACTACGGATAATGCGGCTATGATTGCTACCGCTGGCTACTATCGCTTTGTCCTTGGTCAAAGGGACAGCCTGGATATGGATGTTTTACCCACCTGGCCGTTATCCTGACATGCAACTTTTTCAGTTCCTGAGCATCTGAATTAATGGAAACACCTCAGAATACACCAGTTTTGTCTCTGGATGCCCTTCGTTCGGGTGATCGGCAGGAGTTGGGTCGTTTGATAGACCAGTACTCCCCGCTGATTTACCGCCTGTTGTTGAGTATGTTGCGTGATCCATCGGCGGCAGAGGATGCCCTGCAGGAGACCTTTATCAAAGCTATGCGCGCCTTACCTGAATTTGAGGGTCGTTCGTCACTTTCTACATGGCTGTATCGAATCGCTTCTAATGAAGCACTGATGATGCTTCGTAAAAAACATCCTGAGGTGATTTCTTTAGAGCAAGGCGGTCAGGATGAGGAAGGTGAAGCGGAGCCAATTCAGATTGTAGACTGGTGTTGCCTGCCGGAAAGTGAATTGATGTCATCAGAGGCTCGGCAGCAAATTGATGCAGCCATCGGTCAACTTCCAGAATCGCTTCGCTTGGTGTTCTTGCTGAGGGATGTGGAAGGTTTATCCATCCGTGAGACAGCCCAAGTGCTTAACTTGAGTGAGCAAAACGTCAAAACACGGTTGCTGCGAGCCAGGTTGCGCTTGCGTGAATTACTGAGTGGTTATTACAGTGAAAGAATGGCAATGAGACGAGAAAATGAATGAAAAGCAATTAACCTGTCATGATTTACTCCATTTGCTTTCTGATTATGTGGAAGGCGATCTCCCCGAAGATTTGTGCAAGCAGTTGGAGGAGCATATCAGGTCGTGCGATAATTGTCAGATTGTCTACAATACATTTCGCAAAACGATTGAACTGGTGCACGAAACCTCGTCTGAACACATTGAACTTCCCGAACCCATTCGGTCACGGTTATTTAAAGCACTTCAAATACCGGATAGCGGTCATGACATTACACCGTAACTTTATTGAAAATAGTGCATCCAAATGATCATGCCAAAGAAATCAGGCGAAGAATTAGAAGGTTCGGATAATCCTGAAGACTTGGAACATTTAAAAATTACAGTGGGTGCTTTGTGCCCAAATTGCAAGGATGGTCATCTGGATTATAACGGCATGCTGAACCTGGTTTGTCCTATCTGTGGTTGGACAGCAGGTGGTTGTTTTACCTGATAATTTGGCATGCGTTCCGTAGGAACAGNNATCCTGTCGAGATCCTCTTTTTTAGCAGCCAGGCGAATTGCGAGTTATGCGACGAGACCATCCAGCTGCTGAATGAAGTTGCTGAGATTGCGCCAGATAAGATATTCGTAAGCGCTCACGACAAGGACGAAGAGGTTGAGCTGGCTCAGCAGTATCACATAGACAAAGCGCCGATGTTCGTCATTGGCGCTCGTGAAGATGGCAAATTGGTTGATTATGGCATCCGGTTTTCCGGCATTCCTGCCGGTCATGAGTTTACTTCACTCATCACCACCATTCTTGACATCGGAAGCCCCTCCACAAAATTGGAGAAAGCCAGTATTGAGTTCTTGGAAGGCTTAAAAGAGCCGGTTAACTTGATGGTGTTTGTCACACCTACCTGACCGTACTGCCCGCAAGCCGTGGTGCTTGCTCATCGTATGGCAATGGCTAGCCCGATGGTGACATCGGAAATGGTAGAAGCGTCCGAATTTCCGGAGCTTTCAGACCAGTACGACATCAACGGGGTTCCTAACACAATCATCAATCATGGTCGTTCTTCGGCGTTAGGTGCAGTTCCAGAAAAACAATTGATTGAAAAAATTAACGCTGGAATAAAAGGAAAATAACCATGGATGCAAAAGTAGTATGGAACGGTAAGTTGAATTTCGTCGGCAGTGCTGATGGCAGTGGTTGGTCTGTACCAGTTCAATCGTCAGAACCTGAAGGCGATGGTCAAGGTTTTCGCCCAATGGAACTGCTGGCTGTCGGTCTGGCGGGTTGTACTGCCATGGATGTCATCTCAATTTTGGAGAAAAAACGCCAGCAGGTAACAGCCTTTGAAGTGCGGGTGCATGCTGACCGCGCTGACGAACATCCTAAAGTATTCACCCATATGGTCGTGGAATATATAGTGACCGGCAAGGACATTGACCCTGCGGCTGTAGCGCGCGCCGTTGAATTGAGCGAAACCAAGTACTGCTCTGCACAGGCAATGTTGCGAAAAGCTGCACCTATCGAAAGCAAAATTACAATACTTCCAGCGTAAGAATGGGAATGGTTTCGGTAGTAAAACGGGAAGGATATTCTATCCTTCCCGTTTGTTTTAACCTATCTATCCAAATGTAAGGGTTGTAATCTCGCCCAAGAGATATTTGGTTGCTTAAGGGATGCCAGCAGTGAT
>DFYN01000159.1:2319-6793 GCA_002383615.1 Anaerolineaceae bacterium UBA4081 | reverse complement strand
CCGTCCCAGCCGCGACTTTCTCATTCGTAGCCAGATGCAGGTAGAAAACCACCCAGCCTGTTCGTTCATCACCGTCGCCGTCCAGGTCCAGGACAGCTACAGCCTCATCGACTCGGGCAATGACCCCATCCGCAACAGCAGTCACCCACTCATCTGTTGGGCTGCAGCCACCCACCACAGCGGGGGGAGCAAAATCAATGGCAGCGAATGGGTTGCCTGTGCCCCAGCCTGTGTGGGGTCCACCCGTAAAACTCCATGTTTTGCCCTGTCCAAACGGCAGGGACATGGCAGGTTGAGTTAAACTGCCGGGTATGTGGTCACTTGCAATTTGCCAGGGGTCGCCGAAGAGTTGCGTATAGGTATCGATATATCCCGAGGGACCAATTGCATGGTCAAAGGCTGACGCATCTGGGGAGAGCTCAGCAAACAAGGCTTGCAAAGCAACCGTGCTGGCGTTTACCCATGGATCGGGATGAATCAGGCGGCTGTCCGGGAAGTCAATTTGGTCCAGGCGACCGGTTCGCCAGCCGTAATAGGCGTCATTCAGTTTGTTGGCTGCCCATACCAGCTGCAGGTATAAACCACGATGATAAGCTTCACGGTATCCCAGCGTATACCCGTCTGTTGCTCCAGGTGGATTCTCCGAAAGTACACTACCCGTCTGGTAATCCAATAATGCCAGCAGCAAACGTGGACTGACACTATAGACGGTGGCGACATAATCAATAATTTCAGCGCCAGTGCGGTTCTTGCCGGCAGCGTAACCTATGAATGAATTTAACCAACTTGATTTGTCTGCAAGATAATTTACAGTTGAGAAACCGACCTGTTGGGGACCATTGATGTAAAGACTGTCAGGTAGGATTTGAAAGGAACTCCCCCATAACGATTCATAGTAAATTGGAATGCGCATAGGAAACCCCGCTGGCATTGTGGTTGCATCTTGGGGGATAACCGGGTTGGCGATGCGGATTTCGGACTCGGTGGTGTTAAACCGCGCAGCCAGCGCCGGTAAGGTATCCCCGGTTTGGGCGATGTAATCCACCAGGGTGCCCGGCGCATATAAGGGACGGGTAGGCATGGGGGTAGGCGTGGGTAGCCCTTCGATGGCAGCTGTCGGCATCATCATTGGGTCAGCTACTGGCTGAATTGGAAGGCATCCACTCAGCACAGTGATGATGCAAACCAAACCTATCAGGAGTCGTTTATGGTCCATCAATGGGTCGATATATGAGGGACTCAGCCGAACCATACTGGTTGGCGGTCACAGTTTGGTCGCCATATGTCAGCGTTCCCAGATAAGGTTTTATTCCAGCATGGGCAACATAACCGCCCATTGTAAATGGCAGCGGACCGTCAGCAAGGATCCATTCCCCATTATACTTTCGGGCTATGTGGAGGTGTGAGCCGGTGGATGCTCCGCCTTCACAAGAGGGATGACCAATTTTATCATTTACAGACACCAGTGTTCCTACCGGTATTCTTCCATCGGCAGCCATATGCAGATACAAAATTGCCCAACCGGTTTGTTCATACCCGTCGCCGTCCATATCTACCACAACAACACCAAATACAGAACGGACGACCAATCCATCGGATACAGCGGTTACCCAATTCTCTGAGATATTACAGCCGATTTTATTTGCTGGAGGCGCAAAATCCAACGCAGCTAATGCACCGTCTTTTCCCCAGGCAGAGTGTGGTCCTCCGGTCAGGCTCCAGGTTTGTCCCATTGCAAAGGGAAGTTGAAGTGTTGGCTGGGTCAGGGATGGCGGATAAAGGGGTTCAACATTTTGGGCTCTCAGCCAGGGTGAACCAAACATCTGTTCGTGCAAGGCTGGCAGGCTGGCTTCACCAAACATAATCCCTGCCATCCGTTCAGGCGGTTGCAATTGGGCAAATAAGTATTGCAGGGCAGCAGTTCCACCATTTAGTACGGGTGATATTCGAAGCCGGCTGCCATCTGAAAAGGGTAATTCGGTCAGGATGCCTGCACGCCAGCCATAATATCCGATTGAGAGCTGCTGCACAGCCCAGGCAAGTTGTGCATACAAACCTTTGGTCTCTGAGTTGACATAGCCGAGCGGATAATCAGTGGCTGCCAGGTTGCCTGGTTGACCGTAGACCCAGTTGTTCTGGTATTCCAACAGGGAGAGCAAAAGGCGGGGGTTGATGGAATTTTCCAGCGCCACCCGTTCAACCACCTGCGCACCGGTTGTCCACCCCCCATTACCCAGGTATTGCTTGTACGTGCTCAAGCAACCGCCAGCCTCTGCCACGAATTGTTCTACATCCAAATCAAGCGCTGAAGGTGAGTAGACAATTTCACTATCCGGTAAAGCAATGGTGGAGGGGCTGGTAGCTTCGCCCAGCCGTTCCGGGATTACCAGCAATGTACCCGGTTTGATTAGGGACGTTTCTGGCAGGTTGTCATTACTTGAGATTTCACTAACAGCCACATTAAATCGGGCAGCCAGGGCTGGCAGTGTGTCACCGCTCTGGGTGTAGTAGATAATGGGCGGCGTGGGCGTGTCGCTGGTGGAAGGGGTTATGGTTGGCGAATCCACCGGCGTGTCCATTAATGGTTGTGTGGGCGTTATGGTCGGCATCGGGGTGTCAGGCGAAATGGCAGCCTGCGTTGCAGTTTTGCTGGGAATTATCAGAATCGGCGTGTCAGTAATAAGCGCAGGGAAGGTTGCACCCCCTGAAAGCGCAGTCGCCGTCAAATCGGCGGCAGAGACGTACGCGCCTGTGCAGCCAGCCAGACCGGTAACCAAAGTCAAAACCAGGTAAATAAAAACCAGGCGATTAAGGTTCAATTTGATTGTACGGCGTGCGTCTGTCCCAGGCTTCAATGACTTCATCATCCCGCGTCAGCTCTCCATTGTACTGAGTCCCGTTGCCACTGGAAATCCAACCATCTAAATTGAACGGCACATCTCCATCAGCAGCAATCCAAATACCATTGTACCGCCTCGCAATGTGAACATGCGTCCCATTCGAGACACCTCCCTCGCAGGAAGGGTGACCGATCCTTTCGCCAGCTTTCACACTCGCACCTGCCAGAATGCGATCCTGTGCAGCAATATGCATATAGAGCAAGGTCCAGCCAGTCTGTTCCAGACCATCACCATCCAAATCCTGAACCACTGCCCCATTTTCTGCCCGTAAGATGATCCCATCCGCAGCAGCCACAACCCAGGCATTGCTGGTCACGCAACCCTGTCCGTCACCGGGTGGGGCAAAGTCCAGGGCTGCCCAGGCGGAACCATCGCCCCAGCCGCCATGCGGACCGCCAGTGAATGACCACGCCGCGCCTGGTTCCAATGGCAATTGCAGGCGGGGCTGATCCAGGTTAGACGGCAGCAAAGGCTCAATTGTCAGGTCAAATGGATAGCCAAAGAAGGTCTGAAAAGTAGCAAATACCCCTTTTTCAGTAACAGCCCGCAGCCAGCCATCTTTGCCGTATAAGAGCGCCATCAGATGCTGCACACCTGCCGTTCCAGCATTGATGGTGGGAGCAATGGGGACAACTGTCTTATCAGTTAACACCCAGGCTGCATATGCGCCAATGCCATAGGTGTAATAGCCGCGGTTGAGGGCGTTGGCTGCCCAAGCCAGTTGACGGTAGAGACCAATTCGGTTTGGGTCGGACCAACCTATGGGATAGGTCAGGCTGTCCTCCGGAGGGGTCTGATTGGTGACCCATCCGCTCTGGTATTCCAAAACTGCCAGTAACAGGCGGGGATTGACCGAATACTCCCGGCTAACCTTGTCCACAATATCCGCGCCCGTCAAGGTTCTATCCTCCACGACCTCGCTGTAATTAGATAAATAGCCATCCGCTGAAGTGACGAATTTTTGCAGGTCAAAGGAGGCGCTGAGGGGTCCAAAAACCAATTCAGAGTCCGGTATGATTTTAAAGTCTGGTCCGGTCTCGCCGGGTTCCAGCGCCGGAATGATTAATGGCTGCCCGACATCCAGGAGATTGGGATTGGTGAGATTATTGGCAGCCATCAACGTTTCCACGTCTGTGCTGTACATCTCCGCGATGGTTCCCAGGGTATCCCCAGATTGGACCACATAGGTATCTGGGTCGCTTCGCAAGTCCGGAAGGGCATGTGGAGCATCCGGCGTCGGCGTCAGGATGGGCGAGCCAGGTAACCGCGTGGGTGCGAAGTAGGCTTGAGCCTGGTATTCACCCAGGGGCGTGGGCGTGCTTGTTCCATCCGGCAGTGTCCACGGTTCATAGCCTCCGACGGGTTGAATGCAGCCAGACAGCAGAATGGGGAGCAGGAGGTACAAGCGCAGGAAAGGTTTCATGTAGGTTAAGTATAGCGGAACTTTAACCTCCAAAATGGAAGGGCATCCTTGCCCCACCTAACAGGTGCAGGTGCAAATGGTGGACCGTCTGCCCGGCATCTGGTCCAGAGTTGATAACCAACCGATAACCGCTTTCAAGAAGTCCCTCGCG
>DFYN01000159.1:865-2241 GCA_002383615.1 Anaerolineaceae bacterium UBA4081 | reverse complement strand
TTGGCTATTTGGCAGAAGATACAAGATGGTTCAAGCATATTTATCGGGTTGAATTAAGTATAAACGCCAGGGATAGAAACATCCCTGGCGTTCAAGTTTTCCTACGAGCCGCGAATAAATGCTTCAGTCATTTCCAGGCACTCTTCGTCTTTGAATTGCTTTGGAGGCGTTTTCATAAAATACGAAGAGGGCTCAATCAGTGGTCCTGCTAAACCCCGGTCTAAAGCGAGCTTGATACAACGGACGGCATCAATAATTACGCCGGCGGAGTTAGGCGAATCCCATACTTCAAGCTTGAGCTCAAGGTTGAGAGGTACATCCCCAAATGTTGTTCCTTCAATGCGGATGTAACACCATTTACGGTCGGTTAACCAGGGGACGTAATCGCTTGGTCCAACATGGATCATATCTGCCGGGAGCGTGTAAGGCATCATGCTGGTCACTGCGCCGGTCTTGGAGATTTTCTTCGATTCCAATCGTTCACGTTCCAGCATATTTAGGAAATCGGTGTTACCGCCAAAGTTTAACTGGTAGGTCCGGTCAATCCGTACACCGCGATCTACGAATAGACTGGTTAATACCCGGTGCAGGATGGTGGCGCCTAGTTGGCTTTTAATATCATCGCCTATGATTGGCAGACCACGCTGGCGGAAGCGTTCCCCCCAATACTCTGAGGATGCAATGAATACAGGGATGGCATTCACCATGCCACAGCCAGCTTCCAAAATCTGCTCGACATACCATTTGGTTGCCATTTCTGAACCGACGGGAAGATACGACACAACCACATCAGTTTTGGTATCCTGAAGGATTTTGACAATATCTGCTGTTGGACCAGGCGCTTTGGTGACAATTTGTGACAGATATTTCCCAAGACCGTCATGTGTCATACCGCGGTAAACTGGAACGCCTAAGTGTGGGACATCTGTGAATTTATAAGTGTTATTCGGATATGCAAAAATCGCTTCTGATAGGTCTTTACCAACTTTTGTATCTACCACATCAAAAGCAGCCGAAAATTCAATATCGCTAATGTGGTAACCACCCAGATTCACATGCATCAAACCTGGCACCCGATCGGTCTCAGCAGCTTCACGATAATATTGGACTCCCTGTACAAATGAAGATGCACAGTTTCCTACGCCAATAATTGCAACTCTTACTTTCTTATGCTCTTCCATTAAGTTAACGCTCCTTTTGGGTATGCTATAATATCTCCACCGAGTTTACCTAACCCCGATGGATTCACCTGATTATACTCGAAAGTTGCTGCGGCTATTGGAAGTATGCCGGAACTTAAGCGCCAGTTTGACACTTGAGTCCCTTTTGCATTCCATTATTGAAGTTGCCTCTGAATTGACGCAGAGTGAGGCGAC
>DFYN01000159.1:223-822 GCA_002383615.1 Anaerolineaceae bacterium UBA4081 | reverse complement strand
GACAAAGACGCCTGGGGCATGGTTGACCATACCCTCACCGAAACGCCGCAATCCCTGTTAGCCGTTCCTATCATGCTCGGCGGGTCAGCCATTGGGGTGATTGAATGCGTCAATAAAGCCCGTGGCGCGCATTACTTTGAGGACGATATCTTCGTGCTGGAGACGCTGGCATCGCAAGCCGCGGCTGCCATTCACCGCCAGCGCTTGACGGATTGCGCGGATGCAGCAGGCATTGCCCGCCGGGAAGTGGAGCGCCTGAAATCCGATTTTGTTGCCATTGCCTCGCATGAGTTGCGCACCCCGTTGGGACTCATCATTGGACATACCATGCTGCTGCAGGAAGACTTGAGCGGTCCCCAACGTGAGCAAGCCGATGCCATCTTGCACGGCGCTGAACGGATGCAGGAAGTGATTGAACAACTTTCGGATGTCAGCAGCATCACCAGCGGAAAAGCGAAGGCTTTGCAAAACCAGATTGTGGTTGCGCTGGCGGTTCAGGAGGCAGTGGATGCTTTCCAGGAATTTGCTCAGCAACGCCAGGTAGCTCTATCGGTTAAGTTGCCGCAGGAAAGGCTGGTCCTGGTGGGCGACCGCGAAGG
>DFYN01000159.1:0-152 GCA_002383615.1 Anaerolineaceae bacterium UBA4081 | reverse complement strand
AAGCACCTCACCCGCCGGCATGGCGGCATGGGGCTGGGGCTATCCATTGCGCGCGACATTGTGGAAGGGCAGGGCGGACGAATTTGGGTGGAGAGTGAAGAAGGTGTGGGTAGCCGCTTCATGTTTGTGCTGCCTTTGGATTTGGCGCAGGC
>DFYN01000163.1:7115-9920 GCA_002383615.1 Anaerolineaceae bacterium UBA4081 | reverse complement strand
ATTTCTATTTGACCATTTGTGAATTATGCTACAATCATAATATCAGGTGGACGTCAGTTTTTACACTCTTTGGGCAAGGAGCGTCTATGCAAAACAACTGGTTGTACATTGGTCTGTTTGCCCTGGTGGCATTTTTGTTACCCACCGCCGCGATTATTATCGCTGGATTACTTTCTCCGAAGAAGCCAAACGCGTTAAAGAACACAACTTACGAATGCGGTATGGAGACCATTGGTCCCAGCTGGATCCAATTCAAAGCGCAATATTACGTCTTTGCTTTGGTTTTCCTGGTTTTTGACGTAGAAACAATTTTCCTTTTCCCCTGGGCAGTTGCATACAAGCAATTGCCTCTCTTTGGCGTCATCGAAGCAGTCTTGTTCTTGGTTATTTTATTGGCTGGACTTGCTTATGTTTGGCGCAAAGGTGGTCTGGAATGGGTTTAGTCAACGGAAAAGGATATGGAGGTTAGAATATGCCATTCTGGAAAGATCCTTATGCTTGGGTAATTGAGTGGCTGCGGACTGTGTTGGNNTCATCTTAGGCATCCTGCCGCTTCTACTGACAATTGCTCTTATCTGGGCTGAACGTAAACTGCTCGGTCGTGTGCAAGACCGGATTGGTCCTAACCGTGTTGGTCCATGGGGAATCTTCCAAACATTCGCGGATATGGGGAAGATTTTTACCAAGGAATACATTACCCCGGCGGGAGCTGATTGGTTGCCTTACAATCTTGCGCCAATCCTCGCTACTGCGCCGGTCATAATGCTGTGGGCAGTTATCCCGTTCTCTGTGTCCATGTTCGGTGTGGATTTCTCCATCGGCATCTTGTATTTGATTGCTGTTGGAGCGCTGAGTGAGATGGGGATCATATTGGCGGGATGGAGTTCTAACAATAAATTTGCCCTTATGTCAGCCTTCCGCGCAGTTGCCCAACTGGTTTCATATGAAGTTCCCCTGGTCCTTACCCTGCTCATCCCCGCCATGCTGGCTGGTTCGCTTTCGCTGCAGGCGGTCGTCCTGGCGCAGTCGGACGTATGGAATATATTTGTTGCTCCCCTTTCAGCATTTATCTTCTTTATGGTGTCCATCGCTGAAGTCGGTCGGTCGCCGTTTGATTTGCTGGAAGCCGAGTCTGAACTGGTTTCCGGTTTCAACATTGAGTATTCAGGTTTGAAGTTTGGTTTTTATTACGTGGCGGACTTCCTGCACGCGTTCACCATTGCAATGCTGTTTGCCACACTTTTTCTGGGCGGTTGGCAGGGTCCATTTGCAGATCAAGTGCCGATTCTTGGTTTTGTATATTATGTCCTTAAGACACTTGTTGCCTGGTTTGCGGCATTGCTGCTGCGTGGTTCCTTGCCGCGCTTCCGCATTGACCAAATGATGAACTTGGCATGGAAACGTTATACACCCCTGGCGCTAGCATCTGTCATTTTGGTCGCCCTGATGCACAAGCTGGTTGAGGGACAACCACTTTGGATTTATATCGGCGCGATGTTGGTATCCAACCTGGTTTTGTGGGTTGGGCTGGATCAGTGGCTCGAACGCTTCCAATTTCACCGTCCGCGTCCAGAAGTATCTGACCACAACCGACCTGTGGCACGACCACCACAAGCGCCTGTGCCGACCCCATCTGAAACAGGAGCGCAATCATGATCGCGGTCCAAATCCTTTTTATCCTGGTTGCCCTGGTTACCCTTGCCTCTGCGGTTCTGGTAGTGAGCACCCGTAAATTGCTGCATGCCGCACTCTGGTTAGTTTTGACACTGGTAGGGGTAGCCGTCCTTTTTGCTTTTCTGGATGTGGCTTTCTTCGCTGTCGCTCAAGTACTGGTGTATGTGGGCGCCATCGCCATTTTGATTATTTTTGCTGCCATGCTCACCCGAAGGATTTTGGAAGATGTGGGTCCGCAAGTTAATAAAGGCTGGGGGTGGGCAGCAGTCGGAGCGGTAGGCTTATTTGCTGGCTTGGTTGTTATACTCTCCACCTTCAACGGATTTTGGGCAAAACCAGCCGCGCTCTCGGCTGAGGCAGTTGACCTGGCTACGCTAGGTGAGGCATTGGTTTCACCACAAGGGTATGTCATTCCATTCGAGGTAGCGTCCATCCTTTTGGTGGCAGCCATGGTTGGTGCGCTGATTGTGGCAGTGGACCGCAAAGGAGGCAAGTCATGATTCCCCTGGCATGGTACTTGATTTTCTCTGCGGCACTTTTCTGCATAGGCTTATTTGGCGTATTGGCACGTAAGAATGCCATTGCCATCCTGATGGGTGTAGAACTGATGCTTAACGCGGTGATGGTTAACATTCTTGCTTTCTGGCGGGTCTTGTATGCCCCTCAAGCCAATCAGAACGCCTTTGTTTTTGTTGCTGTCATTTTTGCAGTGGCAGCCGCAGAGACAGCGGTAGGCTTGGCGCTCATCATCTCCGCTTACCGTCGACGCGATACAGTCGTCGCCTCGGATCTGGATACACTCAAGGGTTAGCCCAAGGTGGCATATATGAACATAGAAAACTACTTTTGGGTCATTCCCCTCTTCCCGCTGCTGGCATTTGGGCTGATTGTCCTGTTCACCAACCGCAACAAAGCGCTCAGCCACTGGTTGGCGCTGAGCGGCGCGGGCATTGCCTGGGCGCTCTCAATGTGGGTTTTTGTGAAGGCTATCACTGCCGACCATTTAGCAGAAGCGCCTTTCAATATTACATTCAATTGGTTGCCAACCGGCGACACCTGGTTGAAACTGGGTACCCTGGTCGACCCACTATCCGCCGTTACCCTTTTCTTTGTTTCCTGGACGATCCTCTC
>DFYN01000163.1:1427-7043 GCA_002383615.1 Anaerolineaceae bacterium UBA4081 | reverse complement strand
ATGTACCTGCTGGTACTCAGCGACAACTTGCTCATGCTGTATGTGGGCTGGGAAATCATGGGGTTGTGTTCATATCTTCTCATCGGCTTCTGGTATGGGAAACCAAGCGCGCGTGATGCGGGCGTTAAAGCGTTTCTTACCACCCGCGTGGGTGATGTGTTCATGCTGCTTGGACTGGCNNCTATCTCCGGTAATGGGTCTTTCTTGGGCAGCGCTGATTGGTATCTTGCTCTTTATTGGCACAATCGGGAAATCTGCGCAATTCCCGTTGCATATTTGGTTGCCGGATGCGATGGAAGGTCCGACACCAGTGTCGGCTATGATCCATGCAGCAACAATGGTCTCCGCGGGTGTGTACCTGGTCATCCGCTTCTTCCCATTGATTTCTGCCGGCTGGGAGGCGGGCGGACCACTGACTGCGCCAATGACAGCCATGATGGTGATTGGCACCTTTACTGCGTTGTTTGCAAGTCTGATTGCAGTAACTCAGAATGACATCAAGCGCGTCCTGGCATACTCCACGATTGCCCAACTCGGTTATATGATTGCAGCCCTTGGCATTGGTTCATTTGTTGCTGCAACATTCCATCTGATTACACATGCCTTTTTCAAGGCGCTGCTTTTCCTGGGTTCGGGTTCGGTCATCCATGGCATGGAACATGGTGTGCTGCACACCAATGAGGAAACCGACCCGCAGAATATGTTCAATATGGGTGGTCTGAGCAAGAAAATGCCAACCACGTTTTGGACATTCTTGATTGGCGGACTGGCGCTCTCAGGCTTTCCTGTGCTGACGGCTGGCTTCTGGTCGAAAGACGAAATCCTGTCTGGCGCATTTGGCTCCGGCTACATAATCGTCTTCATCACCCTGGCGCTATCTGCTTTGTTGACTGCTTTTTATACTGCCCGCCAAATCACACTGACGTTCCTTGGAGAACCACGCACAGCCTCAGCCGAGCACGCCTCTGAGAATAAGTGGACCATGGTTGCTCCACTCATCATCCTGTCGTTTTTTGCCATCAGTGCAGGTTGGGTAGGTATTCCAAAGGGTTTTCCCGTCCTAGGCGGATTGATTCCCAATTGGTTCGGCGATTTTCTGGGGAGTATGCTTGCGCATGGTGAAGGTGGTCAGCACCAGGCTCAAAGTTATGTGCCGCTGTTGACTTCGCTATGTGTGTCCCTGGGAGGCTTGCTCCTGGGTTGGCTGGTTTATCGCAAGTCAGCAAAAGGTCAACCCGACCCGCTTGCAGTTGCGCTTCCGGGTATTCACAAAGTGCTGCAAAACAAATTTTACGTTGATGAGGTTTACTCGCTCATTTTTATCCGCCCGGCTATCTGGATTGCCGAAAAGTTCAGTTACCTCTTCCTCGACAAGAAGGTGATTGATGGTGCAATTCATGGCATCGGCAAAGGCAGCCTGTGGCTCGGTAATGCCTTACGGTCATACTTTGATTTGCTGGTTGTGAATAATGCCGGCGACCTGGCGGGCAAGGGGACACGGGTTACTGGCGCCACGTTGCGGCGTATTCAAACCGGTCGAATCCAACAATATATGGTTACTGCAATCCTGGTTCTGGTTGTGGCAGGCGTTGCAGCCATCTTAATTCTGGGTCTAGTTTAGGGCTGATGAGGACTACATGGATTTCATATTAAATCATCTGCTCACCTTTATCCTGTTCCTGCCAGCGGCATCAGCGATTGTCTTGCTGCTTCTGCCAGCAAAACAGGTCAAAGTTATCCGCTGGGTTGCGCTGATCCTTAGCTTGCTCCCGCTGGTGCTTACCCTGGTTGCCTGGTTCCGGTTTAATCCTGTGCCAGATGCAGCCAATCCGTTCCGGTTTGAAGAATTATTAGCCTGGTATCCCGCCATCGGATCCAGTTATCATCTTGGCGTGGATGGCATCTCCTTGCCCATGGTCCTTCTGACCACGCTACTGATCCCGCTCGCAATCCTGGCGTCCTTCAGCGTGACCGAAAAAGTGAAAGCCTACATGATTCTGTTTATGCTGTTGGAGACAGGCGTGTTGGGCGTTTTCCTATCACTGGATTTGCTGCTCTTTTTCGTCTTTTGGGAAATTGGGCTGGTGCCAATGTATTTCCTGATTGCGCAGTGGGGCGGTGCAAATCGCAATTACGCCTCTCTGAAGTTCATCCTGTTCACCATGGGTGGGTCGCTGGGCTTGTTGCTGGCAATTCAGATGATCGGCGTGATTACCGGGTCGTTTGACCTGCCGCAACTCTTCCAAATGTGGCCAAAGCTGGCTGACGCCAGCCTGTTTGGTTTGCCAACTGCGACCGTCAAAGCGATTGCCTTCTGGGCGTTTGTGATTGCCTTTGCGGTCAAAGTTCCGGTCTGGCCATTCCATACATGGCTGCCGGACGCACACACTGAAGCGCCCACCGCCGGCTCAATGATTCTGGCTGGCGTCATGTTGAAACTTGGCGCTTACGGTTTCCTGCGCCTGGTCTTGCCGCTCTTCCCGGTTGAAGCGCAGCGCTTTGCGCCCTGGTTGGCAGCCATGGCAGTGGCAGCCATCATCTTTGGCGCTCTGTCTGCTTTTGCGCAAAAAGATTTCAAGCGGCTGGTGGCTTATTCCAGCATCAACCACATGGGGTTTGTCATTCTGGGTATTGCTGCAGCCGCCTGGGCGTATGGAAGCACGGATCCTGCCGTAGTGTTGAGCGCCAACCTGGCTTTGAATGGTGCGGTCTTGCAGATGTTCAACCATGGCTTGAGTGCGGCTGGCATGTTCTTCCTGGTGGGTGTCATTTACGAACAGACACATACTCGTAATTTGGATGACTTTGGCGGTTTGTATGCCATCCTGCCTGTCTATGGCACCATCCTGCTGTTCACTTCCATGTCTTCGCTAGGTTTGCCGGGTCTGAACGGCTTTGTATCTGAATTTCTGGTGGTGCGGGGCAGTTGGCCGATCTTCACCTTGGCGACAGTCCTTGCCATGATTGGTCTGTTCTTCACAGGTGCTTATATCCTTAAGGCTTTGAAACTGGTTTTGCATGGACCGCTCAACCAAAAATGGAAGGGTAAGCTGACTGATATAAGCACGAGAGAAATTATTGTCATGGCGCCGCTCATGGCGCTCATCCTCTCACTGGGCATCTGGCCCAACTGGCTGCTGGATATGATCAACCAGGCAGTCGCATTCTGGTATTAATGAGGTGATGGATGCACTTCCCAATTCTTAGTGTCCTCATCTTCACGCCACTGGTTGCTGCCATCACCATTTTGGTTATACCGGCAACCAAGAAAAATGCCATTCGCTGGGTTGCCCTGGCTGCGGCAACCATCATGTTGATCCTGACGGTTATCACTTACTTCGGGTACGACCAGGCAAAAGCCGGCTACCAGTTCGTCGAACAAATGGCTTGGGTGCCTGCACTGGGTATCTCTTACCATGTGGGCGCTGACGGTATCAGCCTGCCGCTCCTCCTGATGGCAGGGCTGGTGGTTTTCTGCGGCGTGTTGGTTTCGTGGAACGTGGAAGACCGAACCCGCGAGTTCTTTTCCTTCATGATGTTCCTGGCAGCCTCTGTGGTAGGTGTTTTCTCGGCGCTGGACCTGTTCCTACTGTTCTTCTTTTTTGAGCTGGCTGTCTTCCCCAAGTATTTGATGATTGTCCTGTGGGGTTCACCCAAAACACGCGAATACGGTGGCATGAAACTGACCCTGTACCTGTTTGTGGGTTCTCTCATTTCACTTATCGGTATTCTGGCGATGGTCTTCCTATCCGGAGTGGGTTCGTTTGACATGCTGGTGCTGGAGAAGGCTGGCTTTGCCACCGAGTTCCAACGCGTATGGTTCCCGGTGGTGTTTGGCGGCTTTGCCATCCTGGCAGGTATATTCCCCTTCCACAACTGGGCGCCGGATGGTCATGTGGCAGCCCCAACTGCCATCTCCATGCTGTTAGCCGGTGTTGAGATGAAAGTCGGTGCCTTCGCTGCCCTGCGGGTTGCCATCATGCTGCTGCCCGAAGGCGCAAAGCATTGGGCTTGGTTGATTTTGATCTTAGGCACCATCAATGTGGTTTACGGTGCGTTTATTGCCCTCATCCAGAAAGATTTCAAGTATGTCATCGGTTTTAGCTCCGTCAGCCACATGGGCTTGGTGCTAATCGGATTTGCCACGCTGAATAAGACCGGATTGATGGGCGCCAGTATGCAGATGTTCTCGCACGGTGTGATGACGGCTCTCTTCTTTTCTATTGTTGGCATGGTGTATGACCGCACGCACACTCGGGACATCAATGCCCTGGGAGGGTTGGTGCAGAAGATGCCAATAGCCGCCATTGGCTTTATCGTCGGCGGTCTGGTCTCCATGGGTATGCCGGGCTTCTCAGGTTTTGTAGCAGAGATTCCGATTTACATGGGTGCCTGGCAGGTCCAACCAATCGTCGCCATCTTTGCTGCGATTTCCATTGTTATCACCGCAGCGTATATTTTGCTGGTCGTTCGTCGGGTGTTCTTTGGCGACCTGAAAGCAGAATACAGGGATATTCCGGATATATCCTGGCGTGACAAGCTCTCCACTATCCTGCTTTCAGTGGTGATGTTTGCGCTCGGCATCTTCCCATCGCTTATGGTTCCGCTGGTGGAAACCGGCGTTCAACGCATCCTCACCCTCCTGGGAGGTGCATAAGTGACTTCTTCTCTCGTATTCCCAATGGAAATGCTTTTACCCTTGCTGCCCGAACTGGGTCTGATCGTGCTTGCCGCCTTGGTCCTGACTCTGGATGCAGTCTGGAATAAAACGGACAGCCGCCGGATTGGCTGGGTGACTGTGGCAGGCATTGTAGTCATCGTCGTGCTGGCGATCCTCTTTGCTCAACCCGGCAACACTGCTCAACTTATCTGGGGCGGTATGCTTCGCCATGATGCAGCTGGATTTATCTTTTCCATGCTCTTCTTGGTCGCTGCTGCGCTGACGTCTCTCTTCGCAATGGAGCAGGATGCATTGCGCGACCGCGGCGAGTTTTATGCCATGCTGCTGACCAGTACCCTGGGCATGTGCCTGATGGCTACCTCCGCCGATATCATTATGCTTTACCTGGCAATTGAAACGACCTCCATTCCGCTGTATGTGATGGCAGGCTTCATGCTCAAAGATGAGAAATCCGTCGAAGCCGGCATCAAGTACCTGCTGTTCGGGGCGATGACCTCGGCGGTCATGCTGTACGGGTTCAGTTTGTTGTACGGTTTCACAGGGACAACCCAGTTGTTTGAGATGGCAGGCGCATTACTGACTGGGGGCGCTTCGCTGGTCGCCATTGCCGCAGCTGCTCTGCTCATTCTAGTGGGCTTTGCCTTTAAAATTTCGGCGGTACCATTGCATTTCTGGGCTCCGGATGTCTATGAAGGTGCGCCAACTGCTGTGGCTGGTTTCTTATCCACCGCATCCAAAGCAGCCGGCTTTGCAGTGATCTTACGGTTCCTGGTGGCTGCTTTCCCGGGGGATTTGACACCCTTCTGGATGATTACCGTAGCCGTGCTTGCGACTGCCAGTATGTTCACTGGAAACTTGTTGGCTCTTGCACAAAAGAACTTCAAACGCTTGTTGGCATATTCCTCAATCGCCCAGGCTGGCTACATCCTGATTGG
>DFYN01000163.1:0-1403 GCA_002383615.1 Anaerolineaceae bacterium UBA4081 | reverse complement strand
TCCATGGCTGGTTTGGCGCGTAAATCACCTGCGCTCGGGTTGATGCTGCTGGTTGCGTTGTTGTCACTGGGCGGTATTCCACCTTTTGCTGGTTTCTTTGGAAAGTTGCTCGTCTTAGGTGCCGCGGTGGAACGCGGTCCAATGCTCATCTGGCTGGCAGTGGTGGGCATCATCAACTCCATCATAGCCCTGTACTACTACTTGAATGTGCTCAAGATTGTGTGGAGCGGTGAGCCGGTCAAGGAAGACGCTGGCATTAAATTAGCGCCGGTATGGACCATAGCGATTGTGATATGTATCGCCGCCATCCTGGTATTAGGTGTCGTGTTTGCCCCCTGGTATGATTGGGCAAATAGCGCTGCTGCTGCCCTTCAAATTTGGTAGATATGACAGACCCGACAAAATTAGTACAAATTTGCCGGGTCTGTTGATTGACGTTCATTTTTCTCTCATGATATAATCTGACCATTATGAGCATACCGCCCAATCAGTCACCCGCACCGAACCAAAAGCAGAGGATACTCAATTTAACTTTGGCGGGGGTGGCAAGTTCGGTGGGCTGCCTGACTCTGATTATTATCATAGGTGCGGTGTTGATTGGCTTGTGGTTAGATGCACGCTTCAATAGCAGACCCACCTACACACTCATTTTGGTGTTTGCCAGTATTCCGATCTCTCTCGCATTGATGTTCGTTCTCGTCCGGGCAGCTGTAGGTCGTATGAAGACACAAGCTAACGCCCCAAAATCTGACTCGCAGGAGGGCACAGACATTGGAGCACGATAAAACGCACAACCCGGTTCTAAATATTGTCGGTTGGGTTGCCTTTGCAGCGGTGGTTTTGGCTACGCTACTGGGTGGTTTCTTCCCCGCAGCGAAGATCACTATTCAGCTGGGTTCCATTGGGGTAGCCGTTCTCATGGCTATCTTTTCCGGGATCATTCGCAAGGTGCAACCAACAGCCTGGAGCCTCGGCTTCAAGCGGTGGATTATTCTGGCTTTGGTGACGACGGGCATTTATGCCTCTGGCGTCTTCCCACCCGTCCAACCCCATATCCAGGTCGCGCCTGAAGTCATTTCTCGCGAACCATTATTCACGCTGCCGGTCATTGGTGACTTTTACCTGACTAATACTATTGTGGCAATGTTGATTGGGGATGTCATTCTTATCTTGATTGCCCTGAGTGTCCGGAATGCCCTTAAGAAAGGCACTCTCACGCCCACCGGCTTGCCCGGTTTCATCGAGTTCCTGTTTGGGTTCCTATATGACATGACCGAATCGACCGCCGGGAAATGGACCAAGAAGATTTTCCCCTTCTTCCTCTCCATTACCTTGATTGTATTGATTGCCAACTGGCTTGAAATGTTCCCCGGTGTAGACTCCATTGGACTTCTGGAGCCTTC
>DFYN01000105.1:11698-13563 GCA_002383615.1 Anaerolineaceae bacterium UBA4081 | reverse complement strand
GTGTGCGTCCTGGATACCGGCGTTGATTATCTTCATAAAGACCTATATGGAAATGTCGTGAAGGGGTATGACTTTGTGAACGGAGATGCCGACCCAATGGATGATTATGGACACGGCACCCATGTGGCAGGCATTATTGCTGCCAAAAGAAACAACCGGCAAGGTATTGCGGGCGTTTCCACAGGAAAAGTTGTGGCAGTAAAAGTCTTGGGCAGTCAAGGATGGGGCACAAATTTTGACATTGCTTCAGGTATAAATTATTGTGCCAATCGCAGTGATGTGAAAATATTAAACCTCAGCTTGGGTGGGGGATCATCCAACTCAGTGTATGATTCAATTGATTATGCAGTCAATGTTAAAAACAAATTGGTCGTAGCAGCTGCAGGGAATAATAATACTGATGAGAAGTCGTATCCGGCTGGATACGCGGATTACCCGGAATTCACTAACAAACTTCTCGCGGTTGCAGCATCAGGCATGTGGGTGTGGGATGATGTAGATGAATACTGGTACCTTGACCAGAATTGCCGGGCGGAATACTCCAATTATGGTGATTGGGTCAATGTGGTTGCGCCGGGGACAGATATATACTCTACAACCCCCTGGGATAAAGCGTTCTATATGAATTGGTTCTACGGCTACTTCACTCGATATGACACCATGAGTGGCACTTCGATGGCTGCGCCTTTTGTGGCAGCAGCGGCTGCCCGCCGCTGGGGGTACAAACCATTNNGGATTATGAAGCGGATGGGGCTTGCTGGCCGGCATCCATGGATGGTAAATACCAGGTTAATGTGGCTGCCCTTCTTGATCGAGGTATTGCATACGCACAGGTTTATGATTCAACTACGGGGTTACCCCTGTCTGGTGCAAAATTATATGCATACCAGGGATCTATTTTGCGTGGAACCGGTGTAATTACTCCCAATTTGGAAAAAGCTGATAGTTATGATCCTGATCCCAACCGAATATACACGTGGCCAAATTCAGGAACCGATATTATCAACTTGCCTGCTGGATCTGGCTATGCAATGAAGGTGAGCAAAGCTGGATATACCTATGGCATTCAACCAGCATTTCAACATGTCTCCTCTTCTTATTCGAACGAAATTTATGGAGGAGGTTGGAGTAGTTTTAATAGAACAGCCATTCCACCCCTCAGTTCAAATATTGATGTCGTGCTTGGGTGGTGGAAGTGGTGTTATGATACATGCCCTGATTACTGGGACCTTGACCTCGATGTTTGGCTGCCATCCACACCCAATCCACTCGATATGGGGCAACCCGCGAAGTTCATTGTCGGTTTCCAGGGAAATGATTTTGGCTACATGGAAGGGGATTCGTTTGGAGCGATGACCAACTTCCCGTTTGCCCGGTTAAAGCGTGACGGTGGTGGTCGCGATTCCGTGCCTTTTGAGACAATAACCATTTCTTCGCGGAAAACCCATAGCCCTGTTGTGGCTAATTCTGCATTGCCATATTATCCCGGGACCTATACGGTTATGGTCACAGATTATGGACAAACCATTGACCATGATTTGGATGCGGGTACTGCCAATATTCCTGTCATGGGTCCATATGATGAACCCTATGTGTATGTTTGGAAAAACGGGATCATCCGAAAATTCGTCCAAATGGGATACACTGAACCAGGGGATGCATGCAATGCGCACTGGTGGAAGGCGTTGACTATCACCAGTGGTTTAACCGGAGCGCCGACCTACACAGAAATAAATCAATGTGGGGATGGATCCATTGCCCCTTACTAAAATCTAACCACGCTTTCAACTACGCCTGGAAATTAAAATTCCAGGCGTTTTCTTTTTCCACATATTGGCGTTTTCCGGCTATAATTCAGCGGTCAG
>DFYN01000105.1:0-11622 GCA_002383615.1 Anaerolineaceae bacterium UBA4081 | reverse complement strand
CAGGGTATCATGCCCATCTATGAGCCAGGTCTTGAGCAGGTTGTATCCCAGAATGTCAAAGCCGGGCGCTTGACATTCACCACAGATTACCAAGAAGCGCTCAAGGATGCAGAGTTTGCCTTTATCGCTGTCGGCACGCCCTCTGGTGTGGACGGCGAAGCGGATTTGCAGTACGTGCGCCAGGTGGCTGAAGCCATCGCCGATACTGTGGATGGGGCGATTGTGGTCATCAATAAGTCCACCGTGCCGGTTGGCACCGGTGACTGGGTCGCGGATGTCATCCGCAAGCGCCGCAATGGAAGACCTTTGCAATTTTCAGTCGTTTCCAATCCTGAATTCCTGCGGGAAGGCTCTGCCATTGGAGACTTCATGAATCCTGACCGTGTGGTCTTAGGATCGTTGGACCGCGAAGCAGCCGCACGAGTGGGCAAACTCTACGAACCCTTGCGCTGCCCGATTATGATTACAGACCTGCGCACTGCCGAGATGATCAAATATGCCTCTAACGCCTTCCTGGCAACTCGTATTTCTTTTATCAATGAAATTGCCTGTATATGCGAGGAGTTGGGCGCGGATGTGGAAGAAGTGGCACGCGGCATGGGGCTGGACAAACGCATTGGACATGCCTTCTTGAATGCCGGTTTAGGTTGGGGCGGCTCTTGTTTTCCCAAGGACGTCAAAGCCCTGGCGCACATGGCGGTGCTGCACGGTACGCACCCGCAATTGCTGCAGGCTGTGATGGACATCAACCACAATCAACGGCGCCGTGCGGTCATGAAACTGCGCAAAGCGCTGGGCACTCTGGATGACAAGGTCATTGGTGTGCTGGGGATTGCCTTCAAGCCTAATACGGATGATATTCGTGAAGCTCCGGCGCTGGATATCATCCACCTGATGCAGAATGAAGGCGCGATTATCCGCGCCTATGACCCCCAGGCGATGGACAATGCCCGCAGCATCCTCAAGAAAACCACCCTGTGTGAGGGACCTTACCAGGTGGCGGAAGGCGCGGATGCGCTGGTGTTGGCAACTGAATGGAACGAATTCAAACAGCTGGACTTTGGCAAAATCAAAGCCTCCATGCGCGGTAGTATCATTTTAGATGGTCGCAACCTGTGGGACGGCGAGACTTTGCGCGCCCTGGGTTTCACCTACTTTGGCATGGGTCGCGGGACATTCTTGACCGAGTAGGCTGATTGGCACATTTTCAATCAAGGCAACAACCAAGGGCTGGATTTCCAGCCCTTTTCGTTTGAATTTTTCAGATGTCTTAAATGCGAACCGCTAACCGCTAAATGCTAACCGCTAAATGCTAATTGCTAACTGCTAACTGCTACTTCCTTCCCATGCTGCTGCCCAATGTAATGGGTAAGGTATTGTCCGGTATAGGAATGCGGCACGCGGCATATTTCCTCGGGCGTTCCCGCCGCAATCAGTTCTCCGCCACGGTCGCCGCCATCCGGACCCAGGTCAATGATGTAATCCGCCACTTTGATGATATCCAGGTTATGCTCAATAATCAGGACGGAGTTGCCTGCGTCCACCAGTCGCTGCAGCACTTCAATCAGCTTATGCACATCCGCCGCATGCAGACCCACACTGGGTTCATCTAATACATATAATGTTCGCCCGGTGGCTCGCCGACTCAATTCCCGCGCCAACTTGACCCGTTGGGCTTCACCACCTGAGAGGGTGGTGGCAGGCTGACCGATACGGATGTATCCCAACCCAACCTCATCCAGCATGCGCAGTTTGGTCATAATGGAAGGGATTGCGCTAAAGATGCTCAAGCCTTCTTCGACAGTTGTGTCCAACACATCTGCAATACTCTTGCCTTTGAAATGTACCTGCAGCGTTTCGCGGTTGAAACGTGCGCCATGGCAGACATCACAGGGAACATACACGTCTGGCAGGAATTGCATCTCAATGCGCAGCTGACCTTGCCCCTGGCAGGCTTCACAACGACCGCCGTGGATATTGAATGAGAAACGCCCAGGTTTGTAGCCGCGCATCTTGCTCTCCGCCATACCCGCAAACAACTGTCGGATTTCATCAAACATGCCGGTATAAGTTCCCGGATTGGAGCGTGGTGTGCGACCGATGGGGGACTGGTCAATATTGATAACCTTGTCCAACAGGTCAATTCCGTCGATACGATCCACTGCGCCAGGCTGGGTGTGGGCGTGATTGAGGTCGCGCGCCAATTGGTTGTAGAGGATATCCACCATCAGGGTTGATTTACCCGAACCGGACACCCCGGTGATGCACACCAGCCGTCCCAGGGGGATATCCACTGTCAGGTTTTTCAAGTTGTTGGCACGCGCGCCAATGATCGTTAGTTTTTTCCCGTTACCATTTCGCCGTTTTTCAGGCATGGGTACTTTCATCCGCCCGGACATGTAAGCGCCGGTGATCGATTTTGGATGGATGAGGATTTGCTCAGGGGTGCCCTCGGCGACGATTTCGCCGCCATGTTCACCAGCACCGGGACCCAAATCAATAACCCAATCCGCGTGGCGGATAGTGTCATCGTCATGCTCCACCACCAACACGGTATTGCCCAGGTCGCGTAAATCCATCAGGGTTTGCAGCAAGCGGGCGTTGTCGCGTGGGTGCAAACCAATGGACGGCTCGTCAAGGACGTACAGCACGCCCATCAGGCGTGAGCCAATTTGGGTTGCCAGGCGGATGCGCTGCGCTTCGCCACCCGAAAGCGAGGCTGCCGAGCGCCTGAGGGTCAGGTAATCCAATCCAACATTGACCAGAAAACCCAGCCGCGATTCAATTTCCTTAAGGATGCGGTCCGAAATCGCGATTTGCCGTTGGGTAAAGGGCGAGTCCTTCCCAGCCAGCCGCTGCACCCATTCCAGCGTGCGGTTGACAGCCCAATCAGTCACCTGGACGATATTCCAACCATCCACTGTGACTGCCAGCGCTTCCGGGCGAAGGCGGGTGCCCAGGCAGGTTTGGCAGGGTTTATTGTTCATGAACTCGCTGATTTTATTGCGGATATATTCAGAGTTGGTTTCCCGATAGCGCCGTTCCAGGTTGGGGATGACGCCTTCAAAGGCAGTCTCAAAGTGGGATTGACGGTCATTGCGACCGGTGAGGGTCATGCTGACGGATTCCTGACCGGTGCCATACAGGATGAAGTGCAATTTCTCAGGCGCAAGGTCGCTTACGGGTGCATTCAAGTCAATGTGGTGGGCTTTGGCGACCGCTTCCACCATCTGCCAGTAATAGCCGCCCTG
The DNA here is from genome assembly GCA_002383615.1 of Anaerolineaceae bacterium UBA4081. Classification (GTDB taxonomy): domain Bacteria; phylum Chloroflexota; class Anaerolineae; order Anaerolineales; family Anaerolineaceae; genus UBA4081. Next base: position 8,371 of record DFYN01000105.1, on the reverse strand, counting down.
GTCGCGAGGTCCATTCCATTCAAGGGCGATAATCGCGCCTTCGTTGAGTGAGCGGTCCGGGTCGGGGATCAGCAAGTCAGGGTCAATTTCCAGCCGGCTGCCCAATCCCTGGCAGTCCGGGCAGGCGCCGTGTGGTGTGTTGAAGGAAAACACGCGCGGCTCCAGGTCAGGCAGGCTCACGCCGTGTTCAGGGCAAGCCAGGTGCTCGGAATAGAACAAATCCTCCGATGGTTCCACAGACAAGTTCTGGATGGTCAGGTACCCTTCGCCAACTTTGAGGGCAGTTTCGACTGAGTCGTTCAACCGAGATTGAAAGGTGTCCCACTCTGCCTGCTCGGATTTATCCGGTAGGACCAGTCGGTCCACCACGGCTTCAATGGTATGTTGTTTATAGCGATCCAGCGAGATTTCTTCGTCAAGGTTGTAAGTGATACCATCCACCCGTACCCGCACAAAACCCAAACGGCGGATCTCATCAAAAGACGCCTGATAGGTACCTTTGCGACCGCGCACCAGTGGACCCAGCACCACAAGTTTGGTACCGCTGGGCAGGTTGAGGATATGGTCAACGATTTCCTGGGCAGATTGCTTGCTTACTTCCCGTCCGCAGATGGGACAGTGCGGGATGCCGACCCGCGCAAACAACAGGCGCAAGTAATCATAGATTTCTGTAACGGTGCCAACGGTGGAGCGGGGGTTGTGGCTGGTGGCTTTCTGGTCAATGGAGACAGCCGGTGAAAGACCGTCAATGTAATCGACGTCCGGCTTGTCCATTTGTCCCAGGAATTGGCGGGCATAAGCGGACAGGGATTCCACATATCGGCGCTGACCTTCTGCAAAAATGGTATCAAACGCCAGTGAGGATTTGCCAGAGCCGGACAACCCCGTAATGACCACCAACTTATCTCGTGGAATCTCCACGGTGATGTTTTTAAGGTTGTGTTGACGAGCGCCAACCACACGAATCACATCTTGAGTCATACATCATTCCTTCGTACGGAAATTATCAGCCAAATAATTATAGCACAAATGTTTTATTAATAAAGCAATTCAGGCAATCTGAGATTATAACACTCTGGATTTAATGGGTCAGAACAAAGGCTGAAATTAAGTTCTGTGCATTTCATATTCCATCTGTTTACAAGGATTGAGACATCCTTGACGCCATAACGACCGCCGGGTGGGGTGCAAACCCCACCCGGTTTTATTTATCATCCGCTACAGTCATGCGGTTATAATTCAATCAGCGCCACATCATCATTGGAGTGCATATGAAAATGATCCTGATAAAAAATGGATTGCTGGTGACTGCAGAAGACATGCAGNNGTTAGTGATGCCTGGCGGCGTGGACGCCCACACCCACTTTGACCTGCCAATGCTTAGTACCGTCTCCTCTGATGACCATTACACCGGACATAAAGCTGCGGCATTTGGCGGCACAACCACGGTGATTGACTTTATTCCGCATGCAGCTGGTGCGCTGTCCGCCAGTGTTGATGTGTGGCGCCAAAAAGCAGAAAAAGCAGCCATTGATTACAGTTTTCANNTGAAGGATGATGAAATCTTCCGTGTGATGCGGGTGGCAGGCAAGCATGGCATGTTAACCATGCTACATGCTGAAAATGGGGATGTGATTGAGTTATTGATTGCCGAAGCTTTGGCAGCAGGAAAAACCACACCCGAATGGCATGCATTGACTCGACCAGGTTGGGGCGCGGTTGAAGCAGCCCTACGCGGTGCGGCTCTGGCAGCTCAGGCAGATGCGCCGCTCTATATCGTCCATATGAATATGGCGGGCGAGGTCGACATGCTGCGCTATGCCCGCTCGCGCGGGCTGCCGGTGATGGGTGAAACCTGTCCGCAATATATGTTCTTCACCATTGACCACTTACGCCGTCCGGATGGCAGCAAGTGGGTTTGCTCACCACCCATGCGCGCGGAGGAAGATAATGGGGCTATGTGGCGTGGTTTGCAGGATGGCTCCATTCAGGTTCTGGCTACTGACCATTGTCCATTCTTCTACGATGGTACTCGACCGATTTCCTACGAGGGTAAATCGATTGCCATTCCTGGTAAAGAAATGGGTAAAGACGATTTCACAAAAATACCGAATGGACTACCTGGTGTGGGTGACAGGCTGCCCATATTCTGGACTTATGGAGTGGGGTCTGGCAAATTTACGCCAAGCCAGTTTGTAGCGCTAACCAGCACTAATCCTGCCAAAATATTTGGTATGTACCCTCGNNAAGTCAAGTATGGCGCATCTGTAGCGCAGCATCGCACAGATTACAACCTGTATGAAGGCTGGGAGTTGGTGGGAATGCCTGAGCAGGTTTATCTACACGGTGAATTAATCGTTGATCATGGAAAGTGGTTGGGGCAGCGTGGTATGGGACAATTCATCCCGCGTTCACCTTTTGCACCAATTTTGTAGATAAAAGTGGTCATTCTAATCCCGGTCATTGTATTAATTGTGGGTGCGCTGACAGCAGCAATCATGTACCGTCTGCGGGCTAACACGGCGCTTATCTGGCTGATTTCCGTAGGATTGGTGGCTATCGCCTGGGTGAGTGTGTTGGTACTGCGTTGGCGTCTGCCAATGGCGATCAGTTCCCGTAATTGGTTCCTGGCTGGGACACCTGGAGACGCCCTTGAGTTTTCATTCTCAGTTTTATCATTCCCTTATATATTTGCATTCATTGGTATGCTGCTGGCAATCTTATTAACTGCAACAGCTCGCTTGAAACAACAAAGCATCCCTGCCACATGGGCTGCAAATATGGCGTTGGCAGCCATCACAGTCCTGTCCTTGATGGCGTCAACCCCATTAGGGTTAATCCTTTCCTGGGTGGTGTTGGACCTCACCGAAGTTATTATCATTTTTTTGGCGCCGACAGAGCAGGTCGATAAAGGACGGTCGCTTGTAGCCTTTGCAGTAAAAATGGCTGGCACTCTACTCATCGTTGCTGCTCTGGTGGTCAGCCGCGCTGAAGGCGTTTGGTTATCTCTCGACCAACCTACACAACTGACCGGATTGATGCTGATCTTAGCTGCTGGACTTCGCCTGGGGTTATTACCCCTTTATGTTCCTTTTGAACGCGAGTTACCCTTGCGCCGCGGATTGGGTCTGATGATTCGCATGGCTTCCCCAATTTCAGCAATGATGTTGCTGGCGCGCTTGCCAGCGGGTCTATTGACTGCCTCCATGACTGGATGGCTAATGGTGTTCGCCAGCCTGAGTGCATTGTACGGGGCTGTTATTTGGGCGGCGAGAGCGGATGCCCTTAATCATCGACCTTATTGGGTCCTGGCAGTGACGGGTCTGGCTTTCTTGACTGTTTTGCACGGTCAGGCAGAAACAGGTATTGCCTGGGGCATAGCACTGCTCACATCCGGCGGCATCGCATCCCTGTACTCAGTCAGGAATCGGCGCTTGATGATTCTTCCTGCGCTGTCATCGTTCATATTGGTAGGAGTACCCTACACGCCGTTGGCGGTGGGTTGGCAAGGTTTGACAGCGGGACCCATTGACATCGCTACGATTTCCAGCATTCTCATTGTCTCGTTGTTATTAGTTGGTTACGTGCGGGATATGCTTAAACCTGGCGAGGATCCTGACACTCTGGATCCTTGGATCCGCGCTGTGTACCCGATAGGTTTGGTGGTCCTCGTGATTACACCCTGGATCATATGGCTATGGGACATTGCAAACGTCCAGTTGTTTAGCGGTTGGTGGGGTTCGCTTGCGNNTGATCAGTAGTGCAATGAGCCTCAACTGGTTGTATCGCCTGTTCTGGGGCATTTACCGCATGGTTCAGTGGGTCATCCAGGCATTCACCTCGCTGGTTGAGGGGGATGGCGGTTTCATTTGGACAATGGTCTTCCTGGCGTTGTTGGTGTCATTATTTGGAATGGTTTCAGGGCAATGAATAATTCCATACTCCAGTATCTTGCATTGGGTTTACTGGTTATCACATCTCTGGTTTTGATACTCAGCACACAATGGCGCTGGACTGCCATTGCGCTGGGTATCCAATATGGGATGGTATTCCTTTTAGTTGCACCAGCGCTTCCCATTGGTTTGGCGGCTGTTAAGCTGTTGACTGGTCTCATGGTGGTGACAATCTTGTCCGCCAGTCAGCCGACCTTCGAACCAGAAGGGCAAGCCTATCATGGGTCTTCAGTCGTCTGGTTCCGCCTGTTGGCAGCAGGATTGATCTGGTTATTCGTTTTTACCATGTCACCCGCCTTAAGTGACTGGGTGCCGGCGAGTTATCCAGTCCTTACAGGCGGGGCGCTCCTATTTGGGATGGGGATTTTACAGTTGGGAATGACCACCCGGACTCTGCGTGTCATCCTTGGTTTATTGACTGCATTGTCCGGATTTGAAATTATTTACGCCTCAATTGAGCCCTCGTCACTCGTTGCAGCGCTCTTGTCCGCAACGACATTAGGATTAGCGCTGGTGGGTGGATATCTCATGATGGAAGCCGATGAGGTTGAGCAATGATCTCCTGGCTGACCGCACCCATTATTTTCATTATTATCCCGCTTGTATTGGCAATTCTCTTAGGTTTAATTTCGCAGTTTCGGAGAACGGTGATTGTGATTGCGGCAGGGGTGTGTCTCATTTTGGGCTTATTTGCCCTGATTCAGCCCATTGGTGTCCCGATTCAGGCTGGTCCCTGGACGGTGGAATTGAGTGGAAAACTAAATATCCTGGGCAGGTCACTCGTTCTCACTGAAGGTGATCGCTTCTTATTGGTATTTGTGTTTTGTGCCGGGGCAATCTGGTTCACAGGCTCCCTCCTGGCTGGTACCAACCGGTGGTTTATTCACCTTGGGTTGGTCATGATGAGTGTTTTGGTAGCCGCTGTAGCAGTTGAACCATTCCTCTATTCTGCGCTCCTCGTGGAAATTGCAGTAATCGCTTCCATTCCATTATTAGTGAGTCCTGGTCAAAAAGCCAGTCAGGGGGTCTTGCGTTTTCTCGTTTTCCAAACCCTTGCAATCCCATTTATTTTGCTGGCTGGTTGGGTATTAGGAGTGACGGGTGTCAGTCCGGCAGAAAGTGGGCGGGTGCTGCGGGCAGGCGTGCTACTGGGTTTGGGTTTTGCATTTTGGTTGGGTGTCTTCCCGTTTTACACCTGGATTCCCATGCTTGCTCGTGAATCAAACCCATTTCCTGCAGGTTTTACACTGACCCTACTGCCAGGTGTTGGGCTGTATTTGGCAATGAGCTTTCTGGCTGCATCAGGTTGGGTCAGTCAAATAACCACCCTTTACCCGGTATTGCGCTGGGTTGGCGTGATTATGATTGCAACAGGTGGCATTTGGGCTGCCTTCCAGGAGGACGTGGCGCGCTTGCTTGGGTATGCGGTCATCATCGAAACGGGTTATGCCCTGGTTGCTATAGGTTTGCAAAGCCCATTGGGGACGCAAATATTCGCCGCATCATACCTTCCACGTCTGATCGGTCTGGCATTGTGGTCATTTGCCCTAACCTTATTGTCCCGCTCACGGATGGGGACCGGATTTGAAGACCTGGCTGGCGTCATTAAACAATCCCGGTGGGCAGCAGTTGCTTTGATTGTGGCAATGCTCTCATTGGGAGGGCTGCCTTTATTGGCAGGTTTTCCCCTAAAACTACTCTTGTTGGAGAGCCTGGGTACGGAATCACTGCCAATCGCTCTCTGGTCCATGATTGGAACTGGCGGTTTTCTTTTCGCTGCGTTTAGGACCATTATGACCTTTGCGCGACCTGTGCCNNTGCAATTGGCATTTTCCCAAATGGACTTCTGAGTCCGGTTGGCGAATTATTGCTGGGACAATAGGCAAAAAGCGCATATGTGTGAATGTTATAATTCTGGAAATCACTTGCTGAGGTAAAAATGGATCTGGAACAACTCGCCCAAAAACTGGATTGGCTGGACGACGAACGGCGTAAAGACCGGACGTCAATTGCTACCCTTGAAGATAGGCTGGGGCGCTCAGAAAGTACGATTACAACATTGAGTCAGCAAGTCAAGGAGTTGAGCGGGGAGGTTGCTCGCCTTTCTGCTTTAGTGGGGCGCTACGACCAAATAGATACTGCTATTGCACAATTGCGGGTTGAGCTGACCCGTATGATAGACGGGTACGAAAAAAGTCGAACTGAGCGAGACCGTGAACAAGAAAAAATCCGTTTAGCAGATCTTGAATCCATCCACCGGTCGATTGGCGAAGTTCGCAAATTGGCAGAGCCAATTAGTGAAATGAAAAAGACCATGGCTGCCCGCATCGATGAAGAGCAACGCCTTAATCGGGTCATGGATGAACTCAGCAAGCGCTTGACAGATGCCACCCGCTCAGAAGAGGAGTACCATCGTCAGCAAAGGCTGATGGACGAAGCGGTGAAGCAGGATGGGAAACGATTGACAGACATGGCTGCTGAAGTTGCCGGCTTGAGAAAACGAGTAGAGGAGCAGCGCGGGCGGGTTGACCTGGTGGTGGATACCTCAAAAAAACTTGAAGCACGCATCATGGAATTAACGACTTCGGAAGCGGAACGAAAACAGGCACAGAATGGTTGGTTTGAACGTGCTTCCCTGGTTCAAGTGGACCGAGACCGCACCTGGTCGGAATGGCAAACCCGCTTTGAGCAGATTGAACGCTCAGGTGCAACGCTGGAATCGCAATTGCAGTCCATGGATAATACCCAGCGTGCCCTCAAGCGTGCCCAGGATGGATTTGATGACATCACCCAGCGCTTCGAACGTCGGATAAACGAAATTACCGAGATGCAGCGTTTGGCGGATGAACGCTTCCGGCAAGAATGGACCAGTTTTAAAGCTGATGACCAAAAACGGTGGACAAATTACACCCTCAATCAAGATGAAATCAGGCGTGAAAGCACCCGCCAGTTTGAAAAGTTGGTGGAGCGCGTGGTCACCCTGGAAGGCTTGAGCCATGAATTGTCAGACGCACTTACATTATCACGTACGCAGACCCATGACCGACTGCAATCTTTGTTGACCGATGTGCATGCCTGGCTGGAAGAACATCAGCAAGGCAGCACAGGTGAATAAGGGACACTGATGCGCGTCATAGGCACAGCCGGGCATGTAGACCATGGCAAATCGACGCTGGTAGCAGCGTTGACGGGTATTCACCCGGACAGGCTGAAAGAAGAGCAAGTGCGGGAAATGACCATTGAACTTGGCTTTGCCTGGCTCACGTTGGGGGACGGTCAGGAAGTGGGGATTGTAGATGTACCCGGGCACCGTGATTTTATCGAAAATATGTTAGCTGGTGTAGGTGGCATTGATGCGGTGATGCTAATCATTGCGGCTGATGAGGGGATTATGCCGCAAACCAGGGAGCACCTGGCAATTTTGGATTTATTGGATATAGCGCATGGCGTTATAGCGCTGACCAAGGTAGATCTTGTCCAAGATGAAGAATGGTTGGCTTTGGTAGAAAATGATATTCAGCAGTTCCTAATAGGAACTGCCCTCGAGCAGGCTCCTATCGTTCGCGTATCGGCTCGCACAGGTAAAGGCATTGATAACCTAAAAAAGACATTAATGTCGCTGCTCGCCGAAACCCCGCCACGCCCCAACCTGGGAAGACCACGCCTCCCCGTTGATCGTGTTTTCACCATCTCAGGCTTTGGGACAGTGGTAACCGGAACACTGACCGATGGTAACTTTAAGGTTGGCGATGAGGTTGCCATACTGCCATCCAATAAGCGGGCGCGGATCCGTGGGTTACAAACCCATAAACACAAAAGTGACACTGCATTCCCAGGCAGCCGTGTCGCTGTAAACCTGACAGGGGTTAACGTAGATGAATTACGACGGGGGGATGTGGTGGTGATGCCGGGTAAATATGCCGCGACTCAACGCATGGATGTCTCATTCCGTTTGCTCAGAGATGCCACTCAACCCTTACAGCATAACGAAGAAGTAAAACTGTTCATCGCTGCGGATGAAACCATGGCGCGCGTCAGGATACTGGGTGCAGAGCAGCTTACGCCTGGTGAATCAGGTTGGCTGCAATTGGAAATGACAAAACCAGTTGTTGCAGTTCGAGGTGACCGATATGTCTTACGCCGACCTTCCCCGGGCGAGACAATTGGTGGCGGGATTGTGCTCGATCCCTTACCCCGCTGGCGCCATAAACGACAGGATGAGGCTGTCCTCACCCGTTTGCAGTCTTATCTTCAAGGCACTCCCGGGCAAATCTTAACTCAAGCCCTTGCGAGTGGCGGCATCCAGGCTTTATCCGCAGCGGTTACCCGGGCTAGATTAAGTGGCGAACAAGCGCAAGAAGCAATTGAAGAGCTGGTGAGCGATGGCGGGATAATCCAATTGGAAGAGGGCGCTATGC
>DFYN01000177.1:1576-9376 GCA_002383615.1 Anaerolineaceae bacterium UBA4081 | reverse complement strand
GAATGCGCGCGCCGCCCGAATCAATCAACCCGATGATAGGCGCGCCGCTGCGGACAGCCAGGTCCATGACGCGGCAGATCTTGCGGGATTGGGTTTCGCCGAGTGAGCCGCCCTGGACGGTAAAGTCCTGGGCATAGACATACACGGTGCGACCTTCAACGGCGCCAAAACCGGTCACGACACCATCGCCGGGGGTCTTGTCACCATTTGGGTCAACCCGCTGGGCAGCAAACGGTTCCAATTCCTGGAAACTACCCGGATCGAGCAGGACATCCAGGCGCTCGCGGGCGGTCAGTTTGCCTTTGGCATGATGTTTGGAGATGCGGTCTTCACCGCCACCCAGACGAGCCTGGGCGCGCTTTTTGCGCAATTCTACAACACGGGGATCTTCTTCGGTCATGTGTATCCTCTATCTGAAAGGATGGGATGCTGGAAGCATACGCAAGAGCGGCAGGTTATAAACCTGCCAATTTGAATTGTACGTTAAAAACGAAAATCACGTGACTGTTGATTGCATGTAAAAGGACTGATATATATCACGTATCAGTAAATAGAAGACAGCAGGTAGCAGGCTGTAGATTGTTGGCAGTGGTCAGTTTATTTTGGTTAGTAAATTTCACCTACTTGATGATGGTTCCGATTTTGAACCAGTTTTGACCAGCATCGGTGCTGCGTACCAGGGCATATTCGGTGCGGTCATCGTTGTAGGCAGCCACCCAACCGGTGGTCTCGTTCAGGAACCAGGGGATGCCATCCCAACTGACCACTTTGGGCGCAGACCAGGTTGCGCCGCCATCGGTGGTGTGGTAAATCTTCTTTTCGCCAATCATCCAGCCTGTGGTGGGGTTGATAAACGCGTAGCGGCTGGTAAAGACAACCGGCAGGTTGGTAAACGTCCAACTGCTTCCGCCATCCACGCTTCGGTATAACCAGCCTTCCACAGAGTCAGTATTGTAATTATGACACTGGATAGGCAGTAGCGCATCATTCGCGCCAAAAACCATCACGGGGTAAGATGTGCACATGTTTCCTGTGATTTGAAAATAGGCTGCGTCGCCATGCGGAGGTGGCAGGGAAGGTTGGGTCCAGGTGTTGCCGCCGTCATCGGTTTGGTACAGGAACAGGTCATCGTAGACACCATTGGTGGAACCGGTCACCCATCCGCGGTTCGCGTTAATGAAGGTCATACCGCTCTTGCTGAATGACATGGTCAGGTTGTTGAGGTCGGGGTCCACCACCCGAGTCCAGATACTGCCGCCGTCTGTGGTTTTGTAGATGGCAATGTAATCGTGGTTCATGCCGGCGCCGAGGTGTGCCATCAGCCAACCATGCTGGGCATCCACAAACACAAGGTCAGAGGGAAAGAACATATCCATGATGGTGGGTAGTTCCAGGGCTGATGAGGCTGACCAGGAGGCTCCGGCGTTGGTGGTGTGCCAGACTACGATTGGCGCAGGTCCACCCCCGTAAACGACGTAGGCTTCATCCACGCTGCGAACTGCCATGGCTGCGCTCATACCACTATATTCGCTGGCAACCCAGGGCTGGGGCGGTGTGACCTGTTCCCAGGTGCCCCCACCGTCATTTGTGTGCAGGATATGCTCGTCTGAAGAGCCAGGCGCAGCGCCAATTGACCAACCGGTGTTTTCGCTCAGCATCCAAATTTGTTTGATATTGACGCTGGCTCCCGCTGCAAGTTCTGGCATGGGTGTACCCATTGGCATAATCGCGGTGGGCTCAGGCAGGGCAGTGATGGTTGGCAGCGGCTGTGTCGCGCTGGGAATAACCACCTCAGGCGCTTGAGTGGTAGGCGCTTTTGCCACATCAGTGGCAGTCGGAACACTGGCGGTGGGCGTGGGACTGGTGGAACAAGCGCTCATCGCCACCAGTAAGCCAGTCAGCAGAGTGATAGATATGGATTTGAAAGACATAGCAACCTCCTAAAGGTGTCTGTCCAGATTGTAGCACCTTTCATACCAACCTCAGTTAAGCCATATATGCCGAAGGTTGGAAGGGTTGAAAAAAAGCGGTGGCTATTACTGCCACCGCTTTGGTTGAATACCTCAGGCGCGAGAACGTCCCTTCTTCCGCTTTTTTCCTGTTTGCTCACTGCCAATATAAATGCCCAATTTGGGTAGGATGACCCGGTGCAATAACAAAACCAGGAGTGTGGCTCCGAAAGCGATTCCGAAAATTATCAGAGACGAGGACACACTGTTCATTAACTTGGGGTTGATGAGCATGACGCCCGCCAGAACCAGCATCAACATGCCGCCGATGAGTTTCAGGATACGCCCATGCTTTTCTTCCAGTTTGCTGGCTTTGAGTGAAGAAACTGCCACAAAGAAAATGACCAGTTCATCTGCCTGGTAAATCAGCAAATATAGCAACAACAACAAAACAAATGCCATCCCGGTTACCTGCTGGGAAACCAATAAATTCGTCCAGAGGACAGGNNAAAGATTGGCTGGCGTCCATTAATCGGCGCATACGGGCAAAAATGCCAGGTTTCTTTTCATCCGAAATGGTAAAGGAAATGCCTTCCTTATACCAGAAGTAATCCTTGATGTTGATAATTGCGAAGAAAAGGGCTACCAGCGCAACCACCACCTGAATCCAGCCAACAAAATTGACAATCTTGAACATCGTGAATAAGCCGGTAATGAACAAACCATAAATGGCTGCTGTCACTGTCAGGAATATCAAACCAATGACGATCACTTTTTTACGTGAACTGGCATGCAGTGTGATGGCTAACAGCATGGTCAGGACCCAAATAGAGCATGGATTGACACCATCCACAAAGGCAATCAAGGCGGTGCTCAGCCACATGGATTGCTTTGCCAGCTCAATTTCACCTAAAAGAGGCACTTTGATTTTGGTGCTGTTGCCATCCTCAGTGGACACTTGTCCATCTGCCCGCGGATTGAGCATCCGACCGGGAATCACTCCCACGCCGCGGTCCGGGCAGCCGTTTTCAACGCAAGTCTTGATATATGCTTCAATTTCCTGCCCGACATACTCGCTGTACCCAATCCAGTATTTATTTCCAACGAAGATGGCAGGGACGCCTGAAGGTTCAAAACCAAATTCAGTTGCCATTGCTACGAATAACGCCTGATTGGGCTCGTTATACCAGACCTCGTAGTTTAAGAATTCCACATTCGGGTATTTCTCTACAAAAGAGGCTAAAACAGGTTCTGCAGCCGCACAGTGGGGGCAGCCATCACCCCAAAAGAAGTAGATTGCTGTTGTTGCTGAAGGGACAGTTGCAGGGTCGGGGGTTTCTGCTGGGGTTGGGGTTTCAATAAGCTGTGGTTGTTGGGTAATGGCTAATTCAGGTACCAATGGCAGGGTGCAGTTTCCCAATGCCAGGCAGCGGTCAATTTCAGTGGTGAGGTTNNATCCGTTTTCCATATTGGTATAGCGCATCCACATCGTCAACGCCTTTGAGTTCCACACTTTGGACAACAAACTTGTCACCATAGGTTGCCTGTGCCTCAGGTAATACCTTGTTGATTACGATTTCACAGTTGGGGCAGCCATCCATCCAGAAAAAGACGGCGTTGGCGATTGCTTCCCGCGGAGCAAGTGTTTCACACTCATGGCAAGCGCGCGGTGTGGGTGTCGCAGCGGAGACTTGATAAGAGATGCTAAACAAGAGTGCACTTAAGGTAATGGCGAGCCCAATTATCAGGTACCAATAGGATTTTTTCGGCATCGTTAACCTCAGGGTAATGATCTATTTGGAATGTGATTTGTATCACTTAATAGCATAAATAATACCAGAAAACAATTTGAAAGAACCGGTTTGATTCACATTAAGAAGAATGTCATGACTTGCTTGACCGTTGAAATCTGTTTATAATATTAACAAATGTTCCATCGAACTGGGGAAGCATATGCCCATTAATTACCAACAAGTCCGCACACAGATNNAAAGTAGACCAGGCTGTGGCGGCGTACCCGACGCAGCGATGTGCCTTTCCAATCAAAGAACCGCTCACCTTCCACGCGCCGTTACCCGAACAGGTTGAACCCTGCACTGTTATTGCTGCGGACGGCTCCCAAATTCCTCCCTCACGCCATGAGGCGGTCGACTTTGGTTTGGTCAATGTGGGAATATTCCATATGGCACCCGGTGAGACACCCAGCGAGCAGGTCATCAGCCAGCTCATGATAGGCGACGCCCTTTACAGTTCGCAAGGACGCCTGACGGAAGACATGATCTCGGTTATGCGGGATGTGGGCGAACGCACAGCCCTGGCTGGGATGGCAGCCTCTGAAATAGGGGCGGTGGTCACCCTGACGGATGGTGGTTTGGAGATCTTCCGCGAGCCGCGTGAAGATAAGGGATTTCAAAAGTACTTTGACCAATACGTCGACTCCCTGCGAACCATGGCGCGACTCCGGATTGCAACTGCAGCTTATGTGGACCGACCCCGGGCAGACCTGGTTGTGCGCTTGCTGGAGTTGATGCTGCCCGTTGCAGAGCAAGGGTTGGTGAGCTTCTCAGACCGTCCGCTGGGTGGTGTAACGGATGCCATGCTCTATTCAGAGGTCATGCAGCCGGGGGAACGCTCGGCAGTTTTGGGGATCCAGTCCTTGAGCGCCAGGGACTTCACCGATGAAATATCCCTGTGTTTCTTTTACTTAAATGTAGCATCAGCAGGCGCGAAACCGTACCTGGCGCGGGTAGAAATCCCCGCCTGGGTGGCAGACTCACCAGATTTGCTCGACAGAGTTCACAGCGTCCTGTATTCGCAAGCGCAGTTATTTGGCATACGACCTTATCCCTATGCCCTCCACCGCGCCCATGAAGTTGCCGTTGTGCGGTATGAGGAGCGTGAACAAGTGGAAATGATGATCAATGCCGAGCTGATGGCACAAGGTATGCCGATCGATACAACCTCCAATAAGCAAAGCGGCAAGAACCTGCCGGGAAGGACGCGTGTGGAATCATGAGCGAACTTGAGATAGGACGATTACTGAGGGCGAACATCACCCGCTGTGTGTTAGGCTGTAAGGTGTCCCAATTGGATGCGCCTGCTTTTGGCGGCATGGTGCGCATCCCGATTGGAATTGCAGATGCAGCATACGGACTGATTTACGACATCCACATTGACGATGATGGTTTAGTCAGGCAGCTGGTCACAGCGGAGCATATCAGCGAGGAGGTCATTGAAGACAACCGGAAAAACCGGAATGTGCCGGTGGAAATTAGCGCCCTGTTTATCGGCTGGTCGCATGAAGACCGTATTTCACACCTGCTGCCGCCTCGACCGCCGCTGACGCTGGATAGAATCTATCCCTGTACGCCGGCGGAGATATGTTCATTTACGAACTCAGGCAGGTTCGGTTACTTCCGCCACATCCTGACGGATGACACACTTCCGGTGGGTGAACTACTGGCTGCCCATTTGCAGCAGGCAGACGCCGCCCAACGGGCGGCAGGCAATCCGGGCTGGTTGGATGCCGCGGTTCGCGAGGTGGTCACCTTGCTGCGCGATGAGTACGAACTGCTGATGCAGGTTCTGAGCGCGGTGGGTGAGGTGTACGTTGCCGGAGGTGCCGCATGAGCGATACAAATTCTCCAACCATCGGTTATATTGTTGGCGGGGGACTGCAAGCCAACTTGCAGGTTCGACTGACCGTGCCGGCAGACCAGCTGCAAGAAGGTGGCTTTGTGGTCATAGAGAGCGGGGACTGGGTGTATTGCGGACTGGTGACGGACTTGATGCTGGGTGCAACCAATCCGCGCTTTGCGGATGAACAATCCGAGCAGCGCTTGCCTGAATCGCTGGCACAGCTGCTGCATGGTCAGACGCTCTTCACTAACCTGGTGGTGCTGCCCGCTTTGATGATGGCGCGCATCCCGGATATTGGCACACCTGAATACGAACCCTGGCGCAAGGCGCACCCGGATGACAGTGAACTGCAGCCACTGCCGGTCAAGACGGTTCCAGCCCATCACGCCCCGGTTCGCCGAGCGCAGGAGGAGGATGTCAGCCGCATCTTTGGCGGTCCGGATAAACCGTCTTCGTTTGTGATTGGAAAAACGCGCGAAGGCGACCTACCCATCCGCATTGACCTGGCGAAATTCGTTCAGCGCTCTGCCGGTATCTTCGGCGCTACTGGTACCGGGAAATCCTTCCTGACGCGCATCATCCTTGCCGGTCTGATTAAGTACGATGCTGCATCGGTGCTGGTTTTTGATATGCACAATGAGTACGGGCTGGATGATATTGCCAGCGACACCAGCAAGCCCGTCACCGGCTTGAAATCTAAATTTGGCAGCAAGGTGCAGGTAGTGGCGTTGGGATCTGGCTCGCAAATCCGCGGGAAAACTCCCGATGCGCACCTGACAATTGCTTACTCGGACATCTCTACGGTTGATATTGAGATGCTGACCCGTGAGTTGAACTTGAAGGAAACCACGGCAACTACGCTGGACGCACTTTACCAGAGCTTCCATCAGGATTGGTTCCAATCGTTCATGACAATGGACCTTGGAACGACGGTGGAGGACGAGGCTACAGGTAAGAAGGTACCCGCTCCGGGCAGTGTGGAGCACTGGGCAATGACTAATGGCGTGAATGTTATGGCAGCACAGGGATTGTACAGTAAGTTAAGGCGGGTGTTCGATAAACCATACCTGGTGCCGCAATGCCCGGCAGGCTCTTCGCTGGATGTGATTCTGCAGTACCTCGAGCGAAAAAGCCATGTGGTCTTGTCTTTCGGCAAATATGAAAGCGATTTGGATTACCTTCTGGTGACCAATATCCTCACCCGGCGCATCCGTGAGAAGTGGGAAGGGATGGTCAACGCCTTCCGCAGCCAGGGCGAAAAAGAACCGCGACCGTTGGTGATTGCGGTTGAGGAGGCACATAAAATCTTAAACCGCGAGATGGCGAGCCAGACTACGTTCAGTACGATTGCCCGAGAGATGCGCAAGTATTACGTGACCCTGCTGATTATTGATCAACGCCCATCACAGATTGATGACGAGGTGATGTCGCAACTGGGCACGCGAATTTCTGGTTGGTTGGGTGATGACAGCGACATTGCGGCGGTGCTGAGCGGGTTGGCGGGCAAGGATGCCTTGCGGGGTATGCTTTCACGGCTGCAGCCCAAGGAGGAAGTTCTGGCATTGGGTTGGGGTGTACCGATGCCGATCCTGGTTCGCTCTCGGCGCTATGATGATGTGTTCTGGAAGGAGTTGCTCGGAGATGGCGGCAAGGATTCTGGCAGCAAGGGTGATTGGGGTGACCGGCTGGGGATGGGGTAGGTTTTAGACCCCTCACCCCAGCCCTCTCCCGCAAGGGGAGAGGGATTAATTCACAATCGCCCCCGTGGTTATCGCGGGATAAGGGCTGCGCGTGGCGGGCTCTATTTGTGGTGTTCCAAAGCGGGTACCGGAGTTGTGCATCCCTTGTAAAACTCCTCTCATCAGCACATACGGATGAAAACTCCTTCGCCCCCGTGATTGTCGGGGGAGAAGGGGGGATGAGGGGGTTGGCAAACCAGACTTTAGTTACTTCTTCAGAATTGCATCCCGGATGACTTCTATTACGCTATCCATTTGATTTGAGACTTCATCATTTGTAAACCTGATGACATGATAACCCTTTGATTCTAACCATTCACTTCTTACAGCATCATGGCTTTCCTGATCTATATGCCCCCCACCATCCACCTCAATGATTAATCGGACATCAGCACAATAGAAATCAACGATGTAATGTCCAAGGGGAACCTGGCGGCGAAATTTCAAACCATCTAATTGGCGATTCCGAAGGA
>DFYN01000177.1:291-1567 GCA_002383615.1 Anaerolineaceae bacterium UBA4081 | reverse complement strand
GACCTCGCGCGGGGTATGCCCCAGCACTTCTTTGAGCTGCTCCTCATCAATCGGGTGACCGGCAAATAGTTCATTGATCAGCAAATTGATGCGCTGGGCGTGGATGCCTGCCTGGCGGCGTACGCCGGCAGCGTCATACACTACAATCATGGATAGCGCCACCCCCAGGGCAAACATTGGGTTATCAAAACCGAAGTGCAACCCGATGGACAGTGTGGGAGCAATGACGAGCGCTGAATGGGAAGAGGGCATGCCCCCGGAACTAAAGAACAATCCCCAGTTCCACTTTTTGGTTTCGGCATACTCCAGGAAGGGTTTAATGAATTGCGCCAGTGACCAGGCAATCATGGCTGCGATGAGAGGCGGGTTGTGGAATACGCCCAGCAGCCTCATGGCGCCTCAACGTCTCCAGTCAGTTGGCGGACGCGCAACTCCGCTTTTTCCAGCAAGGCAGCACAGCGACCCAACAGCGCCTGCCCTCGCTCATAGAGCGCCAATGACTCTTCCAACGCGCCGGGGGCACTCTCCAGCTGCTCCAGGATGACTTCCAATTCAGCCAGGGCTTCTTCATAGGTCATTTCTTCTACAGGTTTGAGGGGCATGTCTTACTCCTGTTCAGGGGGGTAGATCTGGTCCGTAGTGGCGTCCAGGCTGCCGCTGGCGAGGCGGATGTGCAGTCCGTCGCCGGGTACTGTTTGGTCAACTGTGCGCAGGATGATTCCATCTATGCGGCGTGTGACGATGGCATAACCGCGCTGCAGCACCGCCAACGGGCTGAGGGCTTGCAGCCGGCTGGTGATATTGGTTACCTGTGCCTGGCGTAAATCCAGGGCATGCTGTGCCATGCGGCGCATTTTCTCGCCGAGGTTGTCAATGGTTTGCTGCTCGCGCTGCAGGCGCTGGACGGGTGAGGTGGATTGCAGGCTGTGGCGAGCGTCCGTCAGGCGCGCCCGCTGCTCTAACAGGATATCCTGCATGAGCTGGTGAAGCGCACCGGTGATATTTTCCAACTCTCCCAGCAGGTCGCGTATATCCGGGGTGGCAAGCACCGCTGCGCCCGTGGGGGTGGGCGCGCGCACATCCGCAGCAAAATCAGCCAGGGTGAAATCGGTCTCATGCCCCACGCCGGACACCACAGGAACAGCGGACGCCGCAATGGCGCGCACCACCCGCTCGTCGTTGAAACTCCACAAATCTTCCAGCGAGCCGCCGCCGCGCGCCACGATGATGACGTCCGGTCGGGCAGCATTAAGGCGTTCCAGGGCTGCCACAATCT
>DFYN01000177.1:0-192 GCA_002383615.1 Anaerolineaceae bacterium UBA4081 | reverse complement strand
TCAGGCGCAGGAACTCGGCGTACAGCGCGCCTTCACCCACTGGACGCAGTGTGTCGGCATACAGTTGATAGACGCCATCCCGCTCGTAAATGCCAATCGCGCCGTGCGCTTCCACCTGCATGCCGTTGCTGAGCGGAAAGCGGATGCGCAGGGCAGCTGCCTTCCAAACCACGCATTTGAGCGCGCCGGTGG
>DFYN01000068.1:874-17161 GCA_002383615.1 Anaerolineaceae bacterium UBA4081 | reverse complement strand
TTGAAAAATGCCGGGCTGCGGATCACTGCTCCACGGGAAGCGATTTGTGAGTTCTTAAGTGAAAGTGCAGAGCACCCAACCGCTGCCATAGTTTACGAGCGTTTGCTGCCCAAGTTTCCATCCATGTCCCTGGCAACTGTGTACAATTCGCTAGAAACCTTGACCCGCTTGGGTTCTATAAACGCCATTGGTGATGCGGGCGACAATAAGGGTCATTTTGACGCGGATACCTCGCCGCACATTCACCTGGCATGCACCTCTTGCCACACGATCTCAGATCTTGTCCCAACTGATTTCGCCAATTTAGTCGACGAAATTAACGCCACTGGTTTTAAGCCAACCGGCGTGCGCATTGTGGTTTATGGGCAATGCCCAAACTGCTCATCCAATTAACCTTCATAACGTCNNCGCATCGGCGACAAAGCGCCTGAGTTCAAAGCAGTCACCACTCAGGGTCCCATCAACTTCCCGGCAGATTACACCGGTAGCTGGGTCATCCTCTTCAGCCACCCGGCAGATTTTACACCCGTCTGCACCTCGGAATTCATGACTTTTGCGTCCCAAGAAGCGAAATTTGAGAAAGCCAACTGCAAGTTGGTCGGTCTCTCGGTGGATGGTCTGTACAGCCACATTGCCTGGCTGCGCACCATCAAAGAGAAAATTGAATATAAGGGCATGAAGAACGTTGAAGTCAACTTCCCGCTCATCGAAGACATCACAATGGAGGTTGCCAAGAAATACGGCATGATGATGCCCGGCGAGAGTGATACCAAGGCTGTCCGTGCGGTCTTCTTTATTGACCCCAAGGGCACCATTCGCGCCATCATTTACTACCCACTCAGCCTCGGACGCAACTTTGACGAGCTTTACCGCGCCTTGATCGCCATGCAGGCAGCAGACGCTTTCTCGATTTCCACCCCCGCTGACTGGCAGCCCGGCGACGACGTCATCGTCCCGACCGCCGGCTCATGTGGCGTTGCCAAGGAACGCATGGAAAGCAAGGACCAGATGAAATGCTATGACTGGTTCTTCTGCACCAAGCAGATCTCCAAAGAAGCTATCTATGATAAGATTTTGAAAAAGTAAAGTTTTAGGTAACACAAAAGGTGAGGCGGCTTCGCCTCACCTTTTTGATTCGATCTAGCCAATCGGCTTCTTTGCCAGCCTGAAGAACACCCGGATGGCAAACACAAGGAACGCTGCCCAGGGAATCAGCGAGAGCAGCGAGAACACCAGCCCAATGGTTCCGGCAGTGGACGGAATGATCATAAAGACGCCGGAAACAATTGCCAGGATGGCTGCTGCACGGGGAAAATCTTTGCTGCGCAGCATGACAAATGCAAAAATCAACAGGGCAGCCGCGTTTAAGACATAATACGAATCAAATGCCGTGCCGCGGTAAATTGCCAGCGCTGCTTCACCCGCCCCCAATAGGGCAGTGCGCTGGACTTCGCTGGTAACCGCTGCGAACTGATGGCTGAGCGCTAGCATCTCAAAAGCAGTGTTGGAGGCGTAATAGGCGGTAATACCCACCAGCGCAAGCACCAGTGAGACCAACATGGCAGTTTCTGCATGGCGGCGCAGCGACATATAGATCGCCAGGTATATCAACACCATGACCGCATTATTAACCAGGTACAACAGGTCCATGCTGAGCAATCCCAGCAACCAATTATCTTGGAAGAGCGAGAAGAAGCCATCAACAGTAGTGGGGGGTGGGGCGATCATAAAGATTGCAATTTGTGCCACCATAATTGCCAGCATTGCAATACCAGCAATTGCGCCGAGCAAGTACAGGCTGCGCCAGTTCTGGCGGGTCTCAACGGGGGTAGATTGATTCATTGGGTTATCCTTTGTTAGTTTGTGCCTAGATTATAACCAAGAAACATTTCAACGGGCGGACATTTCCCGGACTAATTCCACAAGTTACTTTAGCAATTCACCCGTCATACGCGCGCTGCAATTCCGCCACATCCAGTTTGACCATCTTGAGCATCGCCTGCACTACCCGCTGGACTCGCTCCGGGTCTGGGTCAGACATCAGGCGTCCCAGCGCTTCCGGCGCCACCTGCCAGGACAGCCTAAAGCGGTCGGTCAACCAGCCGCATTGCTGCACCTCGCCGCCCGCGGATAAATTATCCCAGTAGTGATTCACTTCAGCCTGCTCCCGGCAGGAGATGAACAGCGAGACGGCTGGCGTAAATGCGTATACCGGTCCACCATTCAAGGCAACCAGGCGCGTCCCGTCCAGCTCAAAGTCAATCGTCATGACCTTGCCTGGCTCTCCAGGCATGTTTTCGCCATATCGCGCCATAGACGCGATACGTGAATTTGGAAAGATGGATATGTAAAAGACAACCGCTTCTTCAGCGTTGTCGTCAAACCACAAGAATGGGGTAATGGGCGGCATGATTGCTCCTCATGATCAGGGTGCCTGAATCATACTTAATATATCAAGCCAGCTTTTTCAATTGGACCTAACCGGTCCCTATAAATGCGCTATTGACATTACTAACATAAATAGGATACATTGACAAATATAAACGGAGGTACGATATGAAACACATATTTGCCACCATGTTTCTGCTCTTAAGCATCACCATTACCGCCTGTACACCACAAACAACGACTCCTATCAGTCCCACACAAGCCGTTCCAGACGCCTCCCCCACACCGCGCGCTACTGCAACTCTCAGACCCCTGCCTAACTTATCCATAACACTGGGTACAGTGAGCGACGAGCAGGGCATAGCCCTCATGCAAGGCGGAGACATTGATACGATGGTTACTCAAAAGGGTGACCTGGTGATAGATACGCTTGCCACTGGCAATGGTTTAGTCTTGCCGGGGCAGGATGGCAACACGACACCAGACTCATATATCCAATTCAACGTGTCGGACGCTGCCTTGTCCGCTGGCACACCGACGCACCATCTCCGCCTTGAAGTAGTGTATTTCGATGAAGGTACCGATACATTCTCGCTGCAATACGACAGCCAGAATGACCCCTTTGCCGGTGGTGGATTAGTCGCAAAAACCAATACATTNNCCTTCAAAACCGCCATTTTCAACCTGTGCGACGCATTCTTCAATAACCGCGGCAACGGCGGTGATTTTCGCATTGCGGATAATGCCGACGGTCCAGATTATTTCAGCGCTGTGCGAATTATCGGTTTGCCGGATACTACCGCTCAAACCATCCTGGTGGATGACTTCGGGGCGAACCCCTTTGACGACCAACCCGATTCAGACGCCATCCAGTCATCACTGGATTCGACCTGCAGCGGCGACACGGTGGTTTTTACATCCTCCGGCGGCGATGGCTACCAGGGATATCTAATCGACAGAACTCTCTTCCTTACCGGTGCATCTGCCAAACATAACATGACCTTCACAGCCAGCAATCCCGACCAGCATACGCTGCTAAAAGCCACTACCGATTTGAAAGGATATGTGGTTCGCCTTTATTCTCGTTCACGGATCAATAACCCCGGCGCAATTGATAACATTGATTTTGGTAATATTGATATCAATGGCGGGCGTGATGTCCGCATCTGCCTGGGTCCAGACAACATTGACAATGGCGTTGGTGATAATTGGGGTTCGTGGCTGCCTGAGTGCTCCGCTGGCGCCGACCCATGGTGTTCACCCGGCATACTGGGTATGGATGGCGGTATGAATTGGGACGACACTGAGCAGGCTTATGATCTTCACCCTCAACAATGGACCACCGGAGTGCATGTCCATGATTTACGACTTGGGCAGGGAGAGTGCGGATCGTAACTGGCATTCTTCAGCGCAGCCGGAGAAATTAATAATGTAACCATCGACACGGTGGGGGACCATGTCCATGCGCCAGGCTGTACTAACACCGACCCTGACGGTGACTACGGCGGTTGGTCTGATGGCATCACGCTCTTCGGTCCCGGTCATACAGTCACAAATAACACGGTCATCAATCCATCCGATATCGGAATTGTCTTTTTTGGCGGGAAGAATACCACCATCTCCAACAACACCATCCAGGTAACCGAAGGTAATTACGGCGCATTTGGCGGCATTGCGCTGCACCCCTGGATATTTGGAGATATTTCCGGTCTCCAGATCACAGGCAACACAATCACCAGTCTGGGCAACCAGGTGTGTGGCGGTTTACACACCGGCATCAACCTCGGCACCCACATGTGGGGCGGAGGGTGCGTGGGAAATTCCAGCCCATCCTTGTTCGGCAACCCGGGTACATGCACCGTTGACCCCGCCCTTGCCGAGGTGACCGCCTGCACGGGTGGGCGGTGCCAGCTCTGGGCGTACTCTCCAGTGGGTTCAACGGTAACGATGAAAGATAATGTCGTCACCGGAGCGCACATCAACTACCTGATTGAAGGATTGGCTGTTTTAGGAGAGTTCATTGACGAAAACAACATCAGCATTGCCCCGCAGCGATCAGACTGGCAAGCTGCGCATGACGGCTGTAACGGCGTCACCTGGGGACCCAAAGACAAAGTGGCGCACCACCCGGCGCTGGAAGGCTATATTGACCTGTCTGTTCACTGTGAACGGTGACCAAACGCAATCAACCGCCCGCCTGATGGCGGGTGGTTGGTTTATGCACGCGGTAGCAAGTATGCGGTCACTGTCTCCCAATCCGGGAATTCAGGCGACCCGAACTGGATCCACTCACCGATAAAGTGCACAGCGCCCCATTTATGCTGGTCATCCACCAAATAATCCCCGCGGTTGAGGTCTTTGCGGTGCGTCAGGATAAGGCGGCGGTTAGCTGCCTTTCCCAGGTAGCGCTGTACCCACTGCGGCTTATCCGACCAGGCGCTGGGGTTATGCCAGGGTGCAGTAGAAAGGATAAAGGTATCAAAGTGCTGCGCCAACAAGTGGAATGCATCCAACGCACCGGGCATGGGATCCATCAACTCAAACACCCCTGGCGCATCGTCATAATGGTCCTTGTAGCGGATTAATAATTCTTCGGAAAGCTTGCCAATCCCGGAGTTGAAATCCACCAGCACGTTATCCATATCAATATACAGGATCTTCATTTCTCTATTCTCCGCTTTCCGATGATGTCATCCCTACGCTTCCTCACCGCCCATTCCTTCAATCTCGGCGCTGACCTCTCGGTAGCACCACAACCAGCCCACTGCCATGAAGGCNNGTGTTCTCTTAGCATGTCTCGGATTGCGTCGCACGCTTCGTCACGCATCCGTTCAGCATCCTCACCATAGCCATGGTCATCTGCGTCATTCGCACTGCCTATGCTCGATAAGCAGGCAAGCAATTCAGAAAGCACCCGTATTTGCTCCGGGAGGATACCTCCGTGGGATTGATCTGGCTCAGTCACTGAGAAGAGCGTTTCCCACGCTCAATTATCCTGAAGCTCAGATAAGATGTAATACTTATAAGTAGTCCTCCCTTTGACGCAATAGTAACTCAAGGAAATGGCTGTGCTGCTTTCAGCGTTAATCACACCCGCGTTTGGGCACCCACCGTCAGAATGATAGAGAGGCGTGAACTCGCCAGTCTTATTGTTGTACACGCCATTGATTATAGTAAGGGTGTAATCATGGAGGTTATCTGCAAAGACACATTGCTGGTTTCGCCATGGATTGACCAGGGAAGCATGTATTTCAGAAATTAAGTAGCATTCATCTTTGGCTAAGGTGCGTGTGAAACCGGCATTGTCTGGTACTTTAGGATCTGGATAGATCTTAATCACAAACTCGCTATTATCATCGTGACAGGTATTTGTTTTTGGATTAGCCGGGTCATTGGCAATGATATAAGTTGTATCTGCACTTCCCTTGCCGTAGTAAGTCTGGATTTTACCAAACCTTCCTTCGTTTGGCGTTGCGACGACATAATCTGAGTTATTGTAATAACCTTCCCAATCGCCAATGGAGCAGGCAAGCATGGACAACAGAGTGACCAAGAAAATAACCAGAGAGAGGATTCTGTAAAGTTCCTGATTTGACCATGAGAAAATTTTCATTGGACCTCACATATATCTCAAAGGTTCTTAGCAGCTAGATTTCTCAGCCGACATTGCCATCATCATACATCAACCTCATATATGAGTGCAATTGATTAACAAAGCAATCTATAACATCGCCAACCCAACTTCACTTGGCAACCTTGACAGTCAGATCGGTGAACGTTCCCGCTATAAAAGTGTCAAACAAAATACCAACCTGCCCTTCCGGGTAGAGGTAATCTTGCGCGCTCCCTAATTCCACACCATTTAGACTAAACCTAAGGTTGTTTCCTACACAGGTTGCGACGATATTATTTTGACCGGTTAGAGGATCTTTGGTTTGTCCGTGCGCAAGGATGGTAATCCGCTCTGCGCGCGGTTCATACCAATACGATGAGTTCCGGCGAATAAACCAACGCCCATCAGGTTGAATGAGAAATTCGTATCGTCCATGGTCGGTATATCTGCAAACCAGCCCTGCCGCGCCGCCTCTGCTGGTTAGCGCCACCTGCATACCAACCTCCACAGGCGTATCTCCCAACCAGGGTTGGTATAACCAGGCATTTTCTTTACCTTCAACAGAGATGATGATCGTGCTCCCTTCATTTTCCGGAAAACTTCCCCTGACAAGCGACCAGGCTCGTTTCTCAAAGCCCCACCGGATAAAATCACCTTCCTGCAGTTGGTACAACAATTGCCCAGGCAGATATTCCGGAAGGCGAATCGTATTACTGCGCGACGGGATAGCCAGCCATCCGGACGGTTGAAGAACTTGTGCTTTTAGATCAATGAATCGGATATGTGAGGGAACATCCATTATCACTTCGAACATGCCTGCAGACCTTTGATAACCGGCTGGATAAACTACATCCGCCAGGACTTCACCATTTACAGAGAATTTCAGCCGATTGTCCACACATTGGATAGTCAAGCTGTTTTGCCCCGATTGAATTGAAGATGACTCCCCACTGGCAATCATCTGGTCCTGGGTAAATATTCCCCAGCCGCCATTACTGTTCATCTGGAACGAAGTACGATAAGGCGTGCCAATCCGACAGTTCAGCTGCAGGTGGCTTTCTCCCAGAAATTCAGCATTCAGGCTTAATGTCACGTCAGAAGCTTTGAATGAATCAGACAGGATAACCCAGTTATCTGCTATTTTCAATTCGACCAAATCATCCTTCACTGAATAACCTTCATAGGCACTGTTTAACCCCCAGTTCCAACCCAGAGAAGTAGGACTGCTGGATGTTTCTTGATACACCATATCGCCGTTTTTTGCCTGGCTATCAACTGCCTGAACTTTATAACTTGAGAATGCATTCTTGACGTTACCCGGCGGGTTAGACATGAACATCAGCCCATAACGACCACTCTGCCAGGCAGCATCCTCAGCATATAAGACATTCACACCATCCATCTGCACGCTAATTTGGTCTCCAACACATGAAAGTATCATCTGACTCTCACGTTTGATTGGAACACCAGTTATATCCAGGACAGTATCTTGCCGCAAGCCTTGCTCGTTGCGCTCCACCCGCTCAAGCACAACAAAAGCAATATTAACCGCCGCGTCATTAAAGTAATGCGCCTGATACCAACCATCCTGGCTGTATCGGCAAATCAACCCACGTGCCACATTTGGAAACCCTCGGATATCAGCGCTAATCCTTACATCGGTTCCAGGGTCAAAATCGTTGATATACTGGTAAGTGTGGGGGGCGGAATCACCACCGGGACCGCCGAAGAGCTTGGGGGAGCCCGCCAGTCCGATCACTCCAGAGTCCAGCACCATCCAGTACGGTGCCAGGTCATTCAGTTGGTCAAATTGGGTGCTGTAAATAGCGCCATCTGCAGCAGGCGTGGGGGCTGGACCTGTCAAACCAGATTCGTTCCACACTGCCTGAGTGACCGTAAAGCTGTCGATCGTGCCAACTTCACCCGGTGAATCAAAACGCCAACCCGCCAGTCCTACCTTGCCAGAAGGAAAACTGGTGTCATGTAAAAGGGCGACCATCTCGCCATCAATAGCAAATGAAAGTTGGTCTCCCTTGCAATCGGCTGCCAGATCTACAACCTGACCCAGCCATTTTCGACCAGAGCTGACCTGGTTAAAGTGCCAGGCACCATTTGTATCCTGATGAACTAGGCGTATTGTCCATATGCCATCCGGTTCCACCATAAACTGGTACCAACCTGCGTCTGTATAACGGCAAACCAATCCATATCCTGCCCCTCCCTCTGGTATATTCGCATGCATTTCAAGAGCAACATCTTCACTCGTCAATGGCTGGTCGTAAATTGAATATATCCGCAAGTTATCTACCAGGCTGGGATATGCCGTACGCATACGGTAATAGCCGTTGCTCGCAAACGCTTCAAATCCCTCAGTGACTATTCCCTGGGAGGCGGGTGAATACGCAAATGCATGCCAATTCTCCAACGTGGTATCATTGTCATTAAAATCCGTTGCATACAAAACTCCTTCGCCCTTCGCCAGAGGCGTCGGTCGTTGGGTAGGTTCAAGCGTCGTTATCATTGTGGCGGTGGCAGTTGGCGCCAAGGTTGGCAAGGTTTGGGTCATTGTTATCGTTGGCACCACTTGAGGCGTGGGAGATGCTTTTATGGTTGCCGGTAAGAACTCCACCTGGATGTTATCGAACGACTTCCGATTGCCGGGATCACTTGCAGACTCAACCCCAAAGCCAAATGACCCCGTAGGCAAAAAATCAGCCTCACCGCTCAGAATTCGATTGCCATCCACATCCAGAGTCAACTGGTTGCCCTGACACACGCCTGTCAGGCGATGGGCGGCATCATCCAGGAACACGCCCGGACCTTCCACCAAGACCTTAACATCATAAGAATCTCCCTGCGGTTGAACCCAGTGGATGGCTGACCCGCCCGCTGAGACCCGGAACTGGTACCAGCCCGCCTCACTGTAACGGCAGACCAGCAGCACACCGATGGCATTGCCTTCATCCGTGCCCACGTCCATACTGATTTGCATATCTGGCGAGGCAACATCACCCAAATACATGGCATACAAACCCGACCAGGTTCCCAGGTTTTCCAGCAAAAAGTGGCGGTTCTGTACATTGGCTTTGATGACGTCGGGTACTTGGCTGCCAGCGTCGTACGGCGCGAATAGGATTTGCCACTCAGGTGGAACGCCTTCTGGTTGGTCGTCAAAGTCAAATATAAGGATGTTGCCTGCGGTACCATTTTCGGTAGGTGTTATGGGTAATGATACAGGGGTACAACTGCTCAGAATTGTAATACCGGCAATTAGAATGAGAGTATGCACCCAACGGGCAGAAAAGAACTGCAACAACCTTAAGGGTAACCGCTGTTTGGATATAGGTTTCACATATGCTTGAATGATGTTCGCCATGATTCCTCTTTTATGTATAAGCGTGTTGCACCGTATTTACCCGTAATTATAATTTCATTGCCATTTCAGGATTATCTCTTATCTCGTGTTTGTAGATCAGTAAGTGGAATCTGTTTTCCACGTTCCTTAGATCAGTTGACTGTGCGTATTATGGATTTTTCGCAGGTTTAACATTCAGACTTAACCACTCAATAACCTGCTCCTGGTTTGTCGGTAGTCCCCGTAAGTCGGGTTGTCCCTCAGAAGAATATGTACCACAAAAAGCAGGTTGCCCGCCAACCAGACTGGTAATCAACACTACCTCGCCGGTTCGGGCAGCATAAACCATAATATCCCTCTTGTAAGCAATACGGTCGATGGTATGCCCTTCTTCGTAATTGCAGGTCTCAATCACATCTTTATACTCGTCACCCACACAGGCGACCAGGTCAACAAAACGAACTGCCATCGGTTCCCAGCGTTGGTTTAAGGCGTAATCTGTCAGATTCGAATTTTTACCTTCTGCGTCAAAAACTGCCATGGTTCGAAACGGTTGGGAGGATTCAAAAGCATGAGCGCTGGGAATAGCGTTCCCAGAACACGCCTCCCGCAACACATCCAACATTTGGTTACGGTCTTCCAATCGGACCATCTTTTCAGCGGTGTCCTTGTACAAATCCTCAACAGGAACACCCATGGCAATTGCCAACGACTCATCAGATAATCCCGAAACCGCAGTCAGATTACTCAATGTAAATTCATTCTCGTTGAGGATGGCACCCTCCAGGGCGGCTCCCGCCAGGTCAGAACCGGTGAAGTCGACGCCGCTCAGGTTAGCGCTGGAAAAATTAACCCGCTGCAGGTTGGAATATCTCATGGCTGAGCCTGATAAATCCATTCCTGAGAAATCCTTGCCAGAGAATTCGCAACCATTTAACACGGATTGACTTCCAACCCGGCTCAGGCAGCCCTGTCTGGCAATCACAATTGCAACGAGAGAACTGATGAGAGAAAGAATGATGATGGCAACCATCCCATACATCCAACGCGTGCCCCGGTTGGCTGGAATCGCATCCTTACGCTGCTGGAGTAGGTTCTTCACCAGGAAATACAAACCGGGTGCCAGACAAACAACTGCAACAGTCCAGCCAACCAGCGGCTTAATCCCCCCGGTGACTGACATTATCAGGAATAATATTCCCAGAATCGTAGTCGGAACCGACAATATTTTCAGGATGAATAGGATGATTGCTTTGCAACCTTTAGAATCAATTGTTGGGACCATATAAGACTCCTAAAACGCAAGGAAGAAAGATTGTGGTTGGATTCGACTATATTTGATATAAGGTTATGCCCTATCTGCGATGAATAAGCCGAGATAAAACATCAAACCAGGTTAAGACTTTTCGAGTGATGAAGTTCGGTCTTTGCGTCCAGTTGGCATACGCCACAGCTGCCTGAATGAGGCTTACCACCATCCCGCCCACAATAAACACAATCTGGAAAAACCCATCAACGTCAAAGGCAATCCAGGTCGCCACCCCAATGATGATTACAACCAGCGTAAACACTAACCAGATGGCTGGGCGCATCCCCACCTTATTCATCAGCCACCGCGCCAGTGGATTTAGTTCCGGATTCGTCGGCGAGATACGTTTGAGTGTAGACAGGACATCCATTAGTTTGGTAACCACCAGAAAAACAGTAACCACAACAATAATTGAGCGCATGACTTACCCCCGATCCATTTCAAAAAAAGTCTGGAGATTTTCTGGTCTCCCCGGTCAACTTAATTATACAATAGATACATCCACTATCCTTCGCACTGGAGGTTCCTGATGACCGTGATAGACCGCCAACGACTGCAGCACGTCCTCTCTGTCGAACTTGACCGCTTCGCTACTGAACACCCCAAGTGCCACGCCCTTTACGAACGCGCCAAAGGCTGCCTGTTGGATGGTGTCCCCATGAACTGGATGGTGCGCTGGGCAGGTGGTTTCCCGCTCTTTGTTACGGAAGCTAAAGGCGCTTCCTTCACCTGCGCAGACGGCAAAAAATTCCTGGACTTCTGCCTGGGTGACACCGGCGCTATGGTTGGTCATTCGCCCGACAAACCGATGGCTGAAATCCACAAGCAGCTTGACAAGGGTATCACCTTCATGCTGCCCACTGAAGACGCCATTTGGGTGGGTGAAGAACTGCAACGCCGCTTCAAGCTGAAATATTGGCAAACCACCCTCACCGCCACGGACGCCAACCGCTTTGTGCTGCGCCTGTGCAGACACATCACCAAACGACCTTATGTGCTGGTATTTGATTACTGCTACCATGGCTCGGTGGACGAATCATTTATCACCCTCAACGACGGCATTCCTGGACCGCGTCCCGGCGCGATCGGTCCGCAGGTCAACCCTGTGCTGACCACGCGGGTGGTGCCCTGGAACAACCTTGAAGCGCTTGAGCAGGCACTGGCTCCCGGAGATGTCGCCTGCGTACTGGCAGAACCGGTCATGACGAACATTGGCATCATCCACCCTGACCCGGGTTACCACACAGCCCTGCGCAAGCTCACCCGTAAGTATGGCACATTGCTGATTATCGATGAAACCCATACCATGTGCGCCGGACCAGGTGGCTACACCGGGGAAGCCGGATTGGAACCAGACATCATCACGGTGGGTAAAACCATAGGCAGTGGTGTGCCCGCTGGTGTTTATGGTCTTTCCGAAGAGGTGGGAAACCTGGTTTCAAAAAGCATCAAAGTGGACGAATCAGATGTGGGTGGTATTGGCGGCACACTCGCAGGCAATGCCCTTTCACTGGCGGCGGTACGTGCCACGCTGGANNAAGCAGGTGATTGACGAGTACCATTTGCCATGGGTCATCAATCGGCTCGGCTGCCGGGCGGAGTACTGGTTCTGCCCGACCTTGCCCCGCAACGGCGGCGAAGCGGAAGCTACGGTTGATTCTGAATTAGACCGCTACATGCACCTGTGCGCCATGAACCGCGGCATCCTGATGACACCTTTCCATAATATGGCGCTCATTGCCCCGGATGTCACCGAAAAGGATATCGATTACCACACCGCCATGTTCCGCGAAGCCATCAAACAACTGGTTGGCTAAATTGGATGGATTACACAAGTCCCCCGCTACGCGGGGGACTTGTCGTTAATCCTTCAAGTTTGCCCAAACGGGCTTGAGGATAAAGTACAACAACACCAGCGGGAACAGGTGGATCATCGCGCTTTCTTTGAATCCTGGTCCCTTGAGGGATAGGAACATCATGACAGGAAGTGCGGTCATGGTGAAATACAGGAAAACCCAGGTGCGCGTCCGCATCTTCCACAACACCACCGCTGCCACCGCTGCCAGCAGGCTGCACCCAGCATCTATCCAAAAGAAAACCAGACCGGATGACAATGCCGCTTTGACTGCTGTGTACACCATGTAAAGGTTGCCTGCTGCCGCCAATAAAATCAAGTAAGATAAGCTCTTCCAGCTTCGGTCGAATTGGGCTTCAGTTAGGAGCGCTTTACTGGCGGGTTCAGATCCCTTTTTGGCGACAGGTTGGCTTGCCTTATCACCAGTAACCTTCTTGATTGCCTTACGCGTCAGCAACACCAGCAAGAACACAATGCCAAAAGTCAGCAAGATAAATTTAAGGTCAATGTTTAGCATGTGTTTCCTTTGTCATACCTGTTTGGATTTCAAGGCGTCCAAAGCCTGCCGACCTTGGACGCCTTTAATTGTACCGCTTTATATCTCCGACCCTAAATCATCAACCTGCAGATGATCTGGGTAAAGCGGTCTGTTAAGTGCTTTCTTTCTCATCCGGTCGAATCTTGCGGAACGCATCCCGGATAGGCAGGATTCCCAGGTTCAGCTTAAGGTTGGGATCCAGCGGCTCGCCATAGTAATCCACCAGGGTTCGCGGCGGGCAGGCTTTTTGGGTAGCCAGGGATACAACGACCATTAATACCAGGGCAGCGAGGAAGGCTACAAATGATGCAATGTAAACTGCATCCCAGAAGCCGCACCACCAGCCATCACTATAGACACCCATTTCCGCAGTATATTCGCACACCGCTGCTGTGGACTGTCCACCCAGACCCGTATTGAAGAAGAAGATAGTTGCTGCAATCCAGACCACAAAGCCACCCACAAAGGCTGCTACAGCGCCCCAGGAATTAGCTTTCTTCCAGTACATACCCAGGGCAAAGGGTGTGAAGAGCCCGACCAACAGCAGGGTCCAGGCGACCACGGATAGCTCATAGATGGTTTGCGCCCACAGGGCAATTGCCAGCGCAACAACCGCATTGACAATAACCATAACGCGGGTTGCCCACAACGCTTTCTTGCCATCCAGTTTCTTGCCTGTGAACAGCGGGATCAAGTTCTCTGTGACGGCGGAAGCCCCAGCCAGCAGGGAGCTATCCGACGTACTCATCAGCGCAGAGGTCAATGCCGCAATGAAGATGGCTGTCAGCAATGCCGGCAAGTGCGTCATTGCCGCCGAAACCAGCAGGTAACTGGTATCCTCCAATCCCGGGGAGAGTTTGTAGACCATGATACCAATCAAGGGCGACATGATGCCAAAGAACAGGTAGAGCACACCAGCGCCGTAAGAGCCGTATACAGAAGTTGCCTGGTTGCGGGCTGCCATGGAGCGCTGCATCAGGTCTTGCGTGGCAACCGAGCCCAAACCAATCGCCATCCAGGCTGCCAGCCAGTACATCCAACCTGTCAAGCCGGTATATCCCAGGTACCCTTCACTTACACTTGGCAACAGCCGGAACGGTTCTGAGACATATGTTGACCCGGCACCTTCTATCATGCCCGAGAAGCCTCCCACTGCCTTGAGCATGAACAAGAAGACGAGGGTGATGCCAAATGCGGTCAGGAACATCTGGAAGAAATCCAGCAGCGTGTCCGCCATCATACCACCCATGGTGGTGTAGGCAGCCACAATTGTGATGATAATGACCATGCCCCAGACCGGGTTGATGCCAAACAAGCCTTCCACAATAGCGCCGCCGGCAACAATTTGCGCAGCTGTCCACGAGAAGTAAGTGAGGCACTCGGCAATGACCGTCAGGACGATCATAGTCTTATTGAACCGCCGCTCAAAGAAATCCACAATGGTCAGGTATTTCGCGCGGCGCATAAGACGCACAAAGAACAAACCAGACAAGAATAGACAGACAGACGCACCAAACGGGTCAAAGATGACGCCCGAAAAGCCGTAGTCGTATGCAGTTTGTGAAGCCCCCATAAGTGTTTCAGCAGCAAACCAGGTTGCCATGATGGACGCCGCTGCCATATGAATGGGTAAGCGCCTTCCAGCAACCACGTAATCCGTATTATCCTGCACCTTTTTCCCCGCCCAAATACCCACACCCAGGCGGATCGCAAAGAATATCGCAATAAACAACACCACCAGCCAGGCATATTCATAACCTTCGAGTATCATCTAGCCCTTCCTCTCTGAAAAGTAGACCGGATAGATAGGTGTTACAGCGAGCTGGTAACTTCCTTCAACGTGTCTTCGAGGCGGTTCAATACCGCATCGATTTCTTCATATGTGATAACTAACGGCGGTTCAATGCGAATGGTGTGAGCACTGGTCAGTGTTCCAGCAACCAGCACACCCCGCTTGAATAAGCCGGCAGCCACTTTATAACCGACTTCTGCATCCTTGAAGTGCTGACCAATCAGCAAGCCCTTACCACTGATAAAGTCATAGATGGAATCGTACTTCTTAGCCAGGTCAAGCAGCTTGGGCATGATATATGCGCCTTTTTCGGCTGCCAGGCGTGGGAAGTCTTCCTTCAAGACAACGTTGATTGATGCAATTGCCGCCGCACATGCCAGGGCGCCGCCGCCTGTGGTAGTCGTGTGAATGAAGGGATTGGGGTACATCATGCACTGCCAGATTTCTTCAGTGGAGGTAAAGGCACTGACCGGCATGACACCGCCGCCCAGTGACTTTGCTACCGCCAGGATATCCGGTACCACATCCCAGTGTTCCACACCCCACATCTTGCCGGTGCGNNCGGATGCGCGGCCAGAAGTCGTCCGGTGGCACAATCGCGCCGGCTTCGCCCTGGATGGGCTCCATCATGACGGCTGCAATTCCAATGCCCACCTGTCGGCAAATCTCCAGCTGCTTTTCCACCGCCTCAGCATCGCCAAAAGGCACATGGTAAACCGGTCCGCCATACAGCACACCGGGTGGTACGCGGTAATCCGCCTTGCCCAGCATGGAGAGCGAACCCATGGTCTTGCCATGGAAGGCTTTGGTTGCGACGATGAAACCGGCTTTTTGGGTGTACATCTTCGCCAATTTAATGGCACCTTCAATGGCTTCGGTACCGCTGGCACAGAAGAATGAGTATTTGATGTCACCAGGCGTGATATCCGCCATCAAATGCGCCAGGACGCCGCGCAAGGGGTCAATCAATTCCTGGCTGGGCATTGGCGTCCGCTGTAACTGCGCACTCACCGCCGCTACAACGTCCGGATGGCTCCAGCCATGGTCCATCATGCCGTATCCACCCAGGCAGTCGATGTACTCGCGTCCCAGCACATCCTTGAATATGGCGCCGCGTCCATTCCACTCAACACACGCCCAATCGCCCGCTTCTGTGACTGATTTGCGGTAATCCAGCCAACCGCGATTGAAGTATTCAGCAAAGTTTTGTTTGCTCTCCTCAATGATGACTTTGCCTTCTTCGATGGACACACTGGGCTTTTTGATCAACTCCAACCATCGTTCAGAATAAGCGAGCGCGTCTTTTTTATCTTGTGGCATACACTCCTCCTTGATTTGGCTTACATCGATTAGGACACAATAGCGGGAAGGTCAACCATTACCGAAACAACAAATATAGGGAACTTTCTCTGCCGATAAAACCAATAAACACAGGTA
>DFYN01000068.1:0-864 GCA_002383615.1 Anaerolineaceae bacterium UBA4081 | reverse complement strand
TGCCAGCAATGCCCATTTTAGATAATTAGAAGATGTATCTTTCGATATATTGATGCATCAACCCATATTAATTAAAATGAAAGGGCTGGGAACATATTCAGACATACATCGCACCCGTGTGATTTTTTTACTTGTAGACGAAAGGCTTACCATGCAAATTGTGACTGATAGCGGAACTGATTACTTGCTTTCACTGGCGCCCGTGAATGGGTTGCGAGCCCATGTTGTGCCCCTGGTGGTGACCTACGAAGGGAAAACCTATCGCGAAGGCATTGACATCGAAACCTCCGAATTTTATAAACTCCTGGAAAAAACAAACAGCCTGCCGATCACTTCGCAACCTTCGGCGGGTGTATTTGCAGAGACCTACCGCCAGCTGGCAGCCAATGACCCGGATATCCTTTCGATCCACATCTCCTCGGGTTTGAGCGGCACGGTTAACACCGCCAGAGCAGGCGCAGCCATGGTTCCTGAAGCCCATGTGACCGTGGTGGATACCCTCACACTGTCCGCTGCCTCCGGTTGGGAAGTGGAAGCTGCCTTGCGTGCGGCGAACGCTGGCTGGGGTGTAGAGAAAATCTTACCGCTGTTGGACCGCATCCGCGCAGCATCCCACAGCATGTATACCCTCACCGACCTGAAGTACCTGATCCATGGTGGGCGCATCAGCCACATGAAGGGCTTGATCGCTTCCCTGCTTAAAATCCTACCGATTATCGGAGTCGAAAAACAGTCTGGGAAGTACGTCCAGATGGGGCAGACGCGCTCGTTCAATAGTGCGGTAGACGGATTAGTCAATCTGATTGCCAAGCAGTTTGGGCAGGGCTCCACGCTGCGCGTGCAAGTGCTGCATGCCCAAAACCC
>DFYN01000004.1:10158-10309 GCA_002383615.1 Anaerolineaceae bacterium UBA4081 | reverse complement strand
CGCCACTTGGACAATCCACTGCCACGATTGTAGATTGGTGGAGCAAGTTCTTTACCCTTATCAGGACATTTGCGACATCCTTCTTTAGGGGTAAGTGAAAACCGGTTCCGAAGATGCCATCCAGGATGATTGTGTGTGGTTTTATCAGCGA
>DFYN01000004.1:3556-10112 GCA_002383615.1 Anaerolineaceae bacterium UBA4081 | reverse complement strand
CAAAGCAATCAGGGTATCGCCACCATTATTACCAGATCCCACCAAACCAACCACTCCTGATGTTTGTGCGTTAGCGACATTTTCCGCCACAAATTTAGCCACCCCTCTTCCGGCAGTCTCCATCATTACAGCATAGGAACAGCCCAGCCGGTCTGCTTGCGCTTCCAGATCACGCATTTGTGAAACGGTTAGGATTTGCATCAATACCTCTACAATGATTATACCCATTGCTGTACGCTGTATGTCACCCTCAGGTATAATCCAATTATGAGAACATACCTTTACGCCACCGTCTTCATCACCGGCATGACCACCCTGGCAGTGGAATTTGCTGCTTCACGCCTGCTGG
Organism: Anaerolineaceae bacterium UBA4081; assembly: GCA_002383615.1. Lineage (GTDB taxonomy): Bacteria > Chloroflexota > Anaerolineae > Anaerolineales > Anaerolineaceae > UBA4081. Next base: position 9,763 of record DFYN01000004.1, on the reverse strand, counting down.
GCAATTACTTTGGCGCCAGCAACCTTGTTTGGGCAAGCATTGTGGGTCTCATCCTCATTTACCTAACAGTCGGATACTTTTTGGGCGGTCGTTGGGCTGACCGTTCTCCTGAATATGGTACTTTCTTCAAGATACTGTGTTGGGGATCATTTGCAGTCGGCTTAGTGCCTGTCATCGCCCGTCCCATCCTGAGTATCGCATCCCGTGCGTTCGATGCCCTGCAAGTGGGCGTGATGGCTGGTTCATTTATTGTCGTCCTTATCCTTTTTAGTGTACCGATTACCCTGCTGGGTACCGCATCACCCTTTGCGATTCGCCTGGCAATTACCGACCCGCGCACCGTCGGGGTCACCTCCGGTCGTGTGTATGCCATTTCTACGCTTGGTTCCTTTATAGGTACATTCCTGCCAGTTCTCATCCTGATTCCCTGGTTGGGCACTTTTCGCACCTTCCTTTTCTTTAGCCTGATTACTCTAATAACTGCCCTCATCGGTCTGGCGATGACAAAAAACCAACGGGCTGCCTTGACACTAGTCTGGATGCCTGTTGTGATCATCATATTGTTTGTCATCGGATTCCCCGGTACTGATAAGCCCACTGAAGGATTGGTGTACGAAACCGAATCAGCTTATAACTATATCCAGGTCGTCCAATCCGGTGAGTACACCTATTTGCGCTTGAATGAAGGTCAGGGAATCCACTCCATTTATCACCCCACACAGATTGACTTTAAAGGACCTTGGGATATGGCGGTTGCAGCGCCATTCTTTAATCCTCCTCCAATATCACCGGACCAGATTACAAGTATGGCAATCGTGGGTCTGGCAGCTGGAACGACCGCACGCCAGGCAACAGCAGTCTACGGACCAGACCTGATGATAGACGGGATTGAAATTGATCCTACCATCATTGAGGTTGCCCGAACCTACTTCAATATGACAGAACCAAATCTCAATGTCATCACCGAAGATGGGCGCTGGGCGCTGGCGCATAGCGCTAATTCTTACCAGATTATCAGCGTGGATGCCTATCGCCCCCCATATATTCCCTGGCATCTGACTACCCAAGAGTTTTTCCAAACCGCACGAGACCACCTGACATCGGATGGCGTGTTGGTCATCAATGTCGGTCGTACACCTGATGACCGCCGAATGGTGAGTGCGCTTTATTCAACGCTAGCATCTGTATTTCCTTCAGTTTTTGTGGTCGATTTACCGCTCACATTCAATACGATGATTTACGCCACAATGCAGCCTACGCATATTGACAACTTAATCATCAATCTGGGGTTAATGGAAAAGGAAGAGAACATCCACCCCTTATTGTTACGTACGATGCGAACTGCGCTTGAAAACCTTCAGTTGGAACCAGAGCCTGGTATTGTGTTTACAGACGATAAAGCGCCTGTCGAAGGCATCACAAATTCCATCGTGATTGATTTCTTCTTGTCCGGTCAAACGGAGTTAATCCAATGAAAACTATCCTCGGAATTACCCAATGGTTGAGTACGCTATTGCTTCCATTCCTGCTCATAATGACAGCGGTAATAATCCTTTTCAATCCCTGGTTCCTTGTTTTAGAATATTCCCGACCCGGGTTTCCAGCGGATCCATACGGATTTACCAAAACTGAACGGCTGCAATTTGGCGGAGTGTCATTGGAATACATGCACAACAAGAGTGGAATTGAGTTCCTCGCAAAGCCGACTTTAAGCGACGGCACCCCTTTATACAACGAAAGGGAGCTCAGCCACATGGAAGATGTTAAAGGTGTCTTTCAAGGCATGATTTTTGCCTGGTGGATTATCTTGGTCGTCATCATCCTGACAGGATTATGGTCTTGGCGAAAGCATGCGTTCGCCTCATTCTGGCAACGCATGTCCACTGGCGGCTGGGCAGCCATTGTGATGGTGGCTGCGATCCTTGTGGGTGTCGTAGTCGCATTCGACGAACTTTTTACCCTTTTCCACAAACTCTTTTTTACGGGAGACACCTGGCTATTCGCCTACAGCGATTCGCTCATTCGGCTATTTCCATTGGAGTTTTGGATGGATGCATTTATTTGGATGGGCGGCATCACAATCCTTCTTGGTTTGCTTTTTGCATTTGGCGGAAGGTGGATGGCGCGTCAATGAGATGAGAGAAGACCTCCACAAACGGAGGTCTTCTCTTTTTCTTAATTTTACTTCTTTCGTTCTGCCTGGCGAGCGACTGCCTGGGCTTTTTCTTCTGCAGCCCTTGCATCTCCTAAATAATAGTGTCGGATCGGTTTAAATTGGTCATCAAACTCATAGACCAATGGAATACCAGTGGGAATATTCAATCCTGGGATATCTTCATCTGAGATGCCATCCAGGTGCTTGACTAATGCACGGATGCTATTCCCATGTGCCACGACCAGGATTTTCTTCCCCGTCTTGAGATTCGGGAGTATCTCTTCACCCCAATAGGGGAGAAAACGAGCCAGAGTCGTTTTCAAGGATTCACAAGCAGGTAGGAGTGTTGGGTCCATCAGTGAATAACGTGGATCAAAGCGAGGATGGCGCGGGTCATCCATTTCCAATGCCGGAGGGAGGACATCATAACTGCGCCGCCAGAGTTGTACTTGCTCAGCGCCATATTTTTCTGCCGTCTCAGCCTTGTTTAATCCTTGCAATGCACCATAGTGGCGTTCATTCAAGCGCCATGAAAACTTAATTGGCAAATACATCAAATCCAATTCATCCAGTGAAATCCAGAGGGTGCGAATAGCCCTCTTGAGCACCGAGCTGTACGCCACGTCGAACGTAAGCCCTTCTGCTTTCATCAGCTTGCCAGCGTCGTGGGCTTCACGAACGCCGTTTTCAGTGAGGTCTACATCTGTCCAGCCTGTGAAACGGTTTTCCAAATTCCAGGTGCTTTCACCGTGGCGTATTAATACTAATTTTGTAACCATCGTTAAATCCTTGAGGTAGAGTGAACCCAATCGGGTTATGTTAGAGGTAATGCCCCTCTATTGTACCAAATGGTACAAAAAAAGTAGCGCAAGTTAGCCTTGCGCTACTTTTACTAACAATCTCAACCCACTATCCGACAGCAACTGGATTGTCTGGATTGACAGAGGGATCAAAGATATGGAAATTATCCATGTTGAAAGCAACCTGGAAATCCGCGCCCATGGATGTGCGCGTACGCGGGTCAACACGTGCAACAAAGGAATGTTCGCCCGAGATGAGGTACAAGAAGATTTCATTACCCATCAGTTCGGTCACATCCACTTTAGCTGGCACGAGTTCTGCATGAATACCACTGGGAACAAACTCTGGATTGTAAACATCTTCTGGTCGGATGCCAAAGATAACTTCCTTGTCCACATACGGCATATAGGTTGCTTTGCGCTCCTGCGGAATCTTGACCACGAATGCGTCGGCATCCACAACCAAATCTTCACCAGCCTTGCGTAAGTGGGCTTTGAAGAAGTTCATGGATGGAGAGCCAATGAAACCCGCTACAAACAGGTTGTTGGGTTTGTCATACAGGTGCTGGGGCGTATCCACTTGCTGCAGGAGACCCTTATTCATGACTGCGATGCGGGTCGCCATGGTCATAGCTTCCGTTTGGTCGTGGGTCACATAAATAAAGGTGGTTTGCAGGCGCTGGTGCAATTTACTGATTTCTGCACGGGTCTGGACGCGCAATTTTGCATCCAAGTTTGAAAGCGGTTCATCAAACAAGAATACCTTTGGTTCACGCACAATCGCGCGACCCACCGCTACACGCTGACGCTGTCCACCAGATAACTCGCGGGGTTTACGTCCTAACAGACCGCGAATACCCAGTTGGTCAGCCGCACGTTCAACGCGTGCAGTGATTTCAGCCTTGGGCAGTTTTCGCAATTTCAAGCCAAAAGCCATATTGTCAAACACGGTCATATGCGGATAAAGTGCATATGATTGGAACACCATGGCGATATCACGATCTTTGGGTGCAACATCGTTCACAACCGTGTCGCCGATGATGACTCGACCGCTGGTTACTTCTTCCAGACCAGCAAGGCAGCGCAATGCTGTCGTTTTGCCACAGCCAGAAGGACCAACCAGTACAAGAAATTCCTTGTCGGGAATTTCCAGGGACATTTCCTGCAGGGCAGTGAAATCTCCAAACTTCTTGGTGACTTTTTCGAACGTTACATTAGCCATACAAACCTCCTTCATGAACGAGTATAGTGATTTTATTATAGCGGTTATTAGGTTTTCGGCAAGAGATTTCTGTCATATATTGGACAAGTACCGGACAAGAAAACCGCCGCTGTGATGCGGCGGTTTGTTGTTCATTTGGATGCGTGAAATGCCTTCAAGGCATCCAAGACATGGTCTATATCTGCCTCTTCTACAACTGGTGACATATGCCCAACGCGAATCAACCGTTCCTTTAAGGCACCTAACCCTGTCGATATTTTAATTTGATATTCATCTGCGAGAAAATTTACCATCCGGCTTGAAGGAATACCTTCCGGCACCCAGGCTGCGGTCAAGACAGGATTCATGAGACTCTCTGGGGTGAAGGGTTCCAGCCCAAGTTCAATAAGCCCATGCCGCAACCGGATCGCCAGTTTGCGGTACCGGTCAAGTCGTTGAGCGATCCCTTCTTTTTGCAACTGATGTAGGGCAACATTCAGCGCTCGGATATTATTTGTTGCCATCGTTATAGGGGAAGGGTGCCAATCGCCCCATTCGGTCGCGAACCAACGCCAAACCCGCAGATCGCCATACCAGCCATGTGCTTTCATTGGTTGGCGGTCAATCGATTCCCATCCTCGCGAACCGATTGCAACAGGAGCCAGTCCAGGAGGAGCTCCAAGGCACTTTTGCGAGGCAGCTGCACATAAATCGATGCACCAATCATCCATATGGAAGGATATTCCTCCCAAAGACGAGACTGCATCAACCACGAAAATCCCCCCGTGTTTTCGAACGACCGGACCAATTTCTTCAATGGGATTGACAATGGTTGTGGAGGTTTCCAGGTGAACAACAGCTGCGCCGCGGGCATCCGGATGGGCTTGATAAGCAGCCTCAAAATCAGTTGCAGATAGTGGTTTGCCCCATTCTGCCACCACTGGCACGACTTCCAGTCCATATGACTCAGCAATCGCCTTAAGCCGGTCACCAAAAAAACCGTTAAGACCTACCAAGATCTTTTCACCTGTCAGGAAAGCGCTGCCAATGCAGGCATCAATAGCCACTGTTCCCGACCCCACCATCAGGAAGACAGTGCCTTGTGTCTGAAAGACTTCCTGAAGGATGGCGAGCGTTTCATTGTAGAATCTGGTCCATTCAGGACCGTAATGCGGAAAGATTGGCGCGCTCATTTCAGCCAAAACTTCCGGGCTGACTTCCACGGGTCCCGGGATCATAAGCTTATAGGTGGGTAGCATCGTACCTCCCTTTTGTATGAAGTGTGAATTTCTGCTGAGATAAGCTTATCATAGCACACTTGATATTCAGGTTGGTAGCGTCAAACATCACTAACCGACATATACAGCCATCATCCATAATAGATTAATTTGGATGTCAAAAAAACGTATTTACTTTTCATCATGGTATAATCCGTACTCGTTCGTGCACAGAGAGCCGCCCTGCGCACCCCTACAAGCAATTTCATTAAGGATCGCGCAGTGAAAACCCCAACTCTCGAATATGACCTGAAAAATGCCGTAAGTAAGAATCGACTAATCGGTCTCTGGCGCTTGATGACCGGATACAGATTGCCTTACTTAGGTGCGAATATTTCGCTCGGTTTGTCTGCGCTCTCAAAAACAGCTACCTACCTGCTGCTCCGATATTTTATCGACAGCTATTTTGTATCTCAAACCACCACAGTGCCTTTAATATTAATTGCACTCGGGTTCTTAATGCTCGCAATCTCTGAAGGATTCTTCACATTCCTGGGTGGACGATGGGCTGCCAAAGTGGCTGAAAGCGTTACCCGGCGATTGCGTAATTATGTTTACGACCATCTTCAAAACCTGACGTTTGCATATCACGCTGAGACTGCCACAGGTGAATTGATCGAGCGTTCTACTTCAGATGTAGATTCTGTCCGCCGCTTCTTTTCAGACCAGGCAATTCAAGCTGGTCGAATTTTACTCATCTTTATCGTCAATTTTATTGCCATCCTGAACCTGAACAAGACACTTGCCTGGGTATCCATCATTGTCATTCCTTTT
>DFYN01000004.1:1576-3544 GCA_002383615.1 Anaerolineaceae bacterium UBA4081 | reverse complement strand
AAAGCATTTGCCCGTCAACAATTTGAAATTGCCAAGTTTGACAAAGATAATTGGGAAAAGTTCCTGCGCGGCAAGAAGTTAATGCTTTACCATGCGCTCTTCTGGCCGATCACAGATGTATTGTGTGGCGCACAGATGCTAACCGGCTACGTCCTGGGTGCGTTTATGGTCATTGACGGCACAATTACTGTCGGTACCTACCTGGCTTATGCTGGGCTGATTATTTGGTTGATTTTCCCAATGCGCAACCTCGGACGCATGATCGTTCAAATGTCATCGGGTCTGGTCTCTTATAAGCGAGTCATGGATTTGGTCACCCAGCAGCGTGAACTGTTGGATGATGGCGACATCCAACCCGAAGGCACAGTCAAGGGCGAGCTTAAGTTTAGCGAAGTTGGCTTTGAATACGAGGTGGACAACCCGGTCTTGAAGGATATCTCCTTTGAGGTCAAACCTGGTCAGGTGATTGCGTTGCTTGGTTCAACCGGCTCAGGAAAAACAACTCTGGTTAACCTATTGCCACGCTTCTATGACTACACCTCAGGCGAAATCCTGTTGGATGGTCTGCCCCTCTCCCGCTATTCACGCCGCTTTCTGCGCAGCCAAATTGGGATCGTAGAGCAGGAACCTTTTCTTTTCTCGCGCTCGATTCGAGAGAATATCTCATATGGTATCAACCGACCAGTGACTGATGAGGAAATTGAAACTGCTGCCCGGGCTGCCGCCATTCACGATGTCATTTTGACCTTCCCTGAGAAATATGGAACCATGGTTGGCGAGAAAGGTGTCACCCTGTCCGGTGGGCAGAAGCAACGGGTGGCAATTGCGCGTACGTTGCTCAAAAACCCGCGCATCCTGATTCTGGATGATTCGACCTCTTCGGTGGATACCGAAACCGAAGCAGAGATTAGACAAGCCCTTCAGAACCTGATGGTGAACCGAACAACCTTTATCATCGCCCACCGCATCCAATCCATCATGGATGCTGACCTCATTCTGGTCATGGATGGCGGGCGTATCGTTCAACAAGGCACACATAACGAATTGGTGAAAATAGACGGGATTTACCGCCAAATTTTCGACATCCAGACACGCATCGAGACAGAACTCGAAAAGGAGGTCTCAGGTGTCTGATCAAATCTTTGAAGAAGAAGATTTCAAGACTTCATTCAGCGGGAAGGTTTTCCGCCGAATTATAGGCTTAACCAAACCTCACTGGAAATGGCTGGTTGCTTTTATCATTGCCATTGCCATGGCAGCCGCTCTGGATTCCATTTCCACCTACTTGAGTAAGTTAATCGTAGATGATGGTATCTTGGCTTCAGATAAAGCGGCAATCACACGGTATGTGGTGATGTACGGCATCCTAATCTTAGTCCAAGCAATCACTTCATTTGGATTTATCTATGCTGCCTCACTGCTTGGGGAACAGATTCGTTACGATTTACGCAAGATGATGTTTAACCACCTGCAGCAACTTTCCCTGGCTTACTACAGCCGCACACCTGTTGGCTGGATTATGTCACGCGTCACCTCGGACTCTGAGCGTGTNNCCTCTTCAATGGTTTTCATGCTGATTATCAATTGGAAACTGGCGCTGATTGTCTTTTTCATGCTGCCATTCTTGCTGTATGTTGCCATCCAATTCCGTAAAAAAATTCTGAGTGAATATCGCAATGTGCGTAAGTTCAACTCAAAAATTACGGGCGCCATCAATGAGAACATCACGGGTGTACGGGTCACCAAAGCGCTTGGACGCGAGCGTGAAAACCTGACCGAATTTAAGGGATTAACCGGTCAAATGTATAACTCGGCTTACAAAGCCGCCTGGTTGAGTGCCCTCTTCCTGCCGATCGTACAGGTGATATCAGCGCTTGCGGTTTCAGCTGTCGTCTATTATGCCGGTTGGCAGGCGAATTTGGGTACCCTGACCATCGGTGGGATTTCGGCTTTTATCAGTTACATCAC
>DFYN01000004.1:0-1554 GCA_002383615.1 Anaerolineaceae bacterium UBA4081 | reverse complement strand
GACCGTCAAAATGCTATCCAGGCGGAAAGTATGCATGGGGATATTGATTTTGACCACGTCTACTTCTCATACGAGGATGCAAAACCTGTCCTCTCCGATTTCACCTTACATGTCAAACCAGGCGAAACCATTGCGCTGGTTGGTCCCACCGGAGGCGGTAAGACAACCATTGTCAATTTGTTATGCCGTTTCTATGAGCCGAAACAAGGTGTTATCCGCATTGCTGGCAAAGACTACACGGAGTACAGCCTTCGTTCAATTCAATCTCGAATTGGAATTGTCTTGCAGACCCCGCATTTATTCTCCGGAACGGTTCGCGAGAATATCCGTTATGGACGGCTTGATTCTACTGATGCAGAAATTGAAGAGGCAGCCCAGCTGGTGGGTGCCCATGACTTCATCAGTCAATTTGAAAAGGGATATGAAGAACCTGTCGGGGAAGGTGGCAGCATGCTGTCCGTTGGTCAGAAGCAGTTGATTAGCCTGGCGAGGGCTGTTCTGTCACGTCCAGAAATCTTCATCATGGACGAAGCGACATCATCTGTGGATACCCTGACGGAAGCGCTGATTCAAAAAGGCATGGATGCCATCATGCAAGACTGCACATCATTCATCATAGCCCACCGCCTGTCCACCATCAAACGTGCTGACCGAATCCTGGTGATTGAAGGCGGTCAAATATCCGAAATGGGTACACATGCGGAATTGCTGAAGTTGGGTGGCAAATACTATCACCTCTACACTCGCCAATTCCGCTCCCAAATGGAAGCAAGTTACGATCCTTTTGTGGCTGTGCCAGGCGATACGCCGGCTCAAACTTTATAACGAGACACAAGGCGGNNCCCATGCAATTTTGACCCGAAGTATGTGCGGCACTCAACAACAAATTTCGCGGGGGGTGCACTGAGAAAATGCCTGCTCAAACCAAATAGTAATCCGTTTGCCAAGAGGATATCTTTCCGCTAATGATTTCCATTGTTATTCCTTTGGCACTTTCGAGATTGGCTATAATCAACATATGTCTTCTAACCGCTTGATAAGATTTTCTTTTCTCGTGATAGCGTTCCTCCTGTTGGGAGGATGTCAAACAAAACCCCTCAGCCCTTTTTCTGAGGAATACCTGGCGACGCTGACAGCCCGCGCACTCATTGCCACCCAGATACCTGCGACAACAACTCCTGAGCTGATAGTTCACACGCCCACGATAGACCCAGCCCCCAGAATAACTAATTCAGCTCCTGCATCCACATTACCACCTTATACCGGCGACTTGCCCGGGCAAATTGTGTTCGCTTGCTTCATAGACAACAACGATGATATATGTATTATGAATCCTGATGGGAATGGATATCGGCGCTTGACAGATAACCCGGCGACTGATTTTTACCCCAGCATCACGCCGGATGGCACTTACATCCTTTTCTCATCCCGCCGCGACAACCGCTTTGAAGCCTATCGAATGTTGAAGGATGGAAGTCAACAAACGCGCCTTACCAAGGATGTCGGCAGCGTGTTTGCCCCAGTTTCCAACAGCGCCAATGAAGTCCTTTTCAC
>DFYN01000062.1:3829-7568 GCA_002383615.1 Anaerolineaceae bacterium UBA4081 | reverse complement strand
CTGCCTCTGGTTTTGTATCAAGCGAAGCGGCATAGGCTGTTGAGCCTACAATCCATTCCCAATTGTTCAGATTACCCTGGTCCTCGGCATCAAAAAACACCAATCTGATTTCGTGATTTAAGTCATTGGGTAAGACTCTCGCGAGTTCCAATAAAACAGCAACGCCCGAAGCGCCATCATTTGCACCCGGTACAGGTTTGGCAGCAAGTTCAGGGATAGGATCCTTATCTGCCAATCGGCGCGAATCATAATGCGCACCAATAATTATCAAAGGTCCGTTTCCACGACTGGCAATGATATTCCGAATCGTCTGATTCTGATAAATGGAGTCCTGAAAACTAACTGACCACCCAGTGCGAATTAATCTTTCAGTTATCCAGGACTGAGTTTTAACATGAGGCGCAGAACCCGGAACACGTGCCCCAAAATTGACTTGAGTTTTGACATCCAGATAGGCGCGAGCGCCACTAAATTTACTTATCTCAGGATTCGAAAAGTAAGAATAGATCAAAAAACCAATGATCGTTATGAGAATGCCGGAAACTATTAAGAATGGGTAGTATTTCTTATGCATGGAATTGTGCTAGATAATCTTGAAGACTTAAATTTGCCCTTTCCGCTAACATTAACGCCTTCGTACGTTTATCGCGAATAAACTCAGGCAAGGCTGGCAATATACCGAGATTGGCTTTCATGGGTTGAAAGGACTTCGGGTCTGCATGGGAGATGTAATAGCACAATGCTCCCGTCATGGTTTCTGGAGGTAGAACCATTTGGGGTTGACCTTTTAAGAACCTGCCTGCGTTTAATCCCGCCAGTAATCCAGTGGCGATATTCCCCATATATCCTTCCACACCTGATAATTGACCGGCGACCCACAGATTGGGATGCGAGTTGAATTGTAACGTTGGTGAGAGGAATAGAGGAGCGGCTAAATAAGTGTTGCGGTGCATTTGCCCGTAGCGCGCGAACGTGGCATGTTCTAATCCAGGAATCAGCCTGAATACCCGTTGCTGTTCAGAAAAAGTGAGGTTGGTTTGAAAACCGACCATGTTATAGAGAGTTGCAGCCAAGTTGTCCTGGCGTAATTGCACGACGGCATGGGGGCGTTGACCCGTACGCGGATCGCGCAATCCAATTGGGCGCAATGGACCAAATGCCAGCGATTGAGGATGCCGCTGAGCCATGACTTCAATAGGTAGGCAGCCCTCAAAATATGCATGATGACCCGCCTTGACACCGCTTGTTATCTCAGATTCAAAATCCTGTAAGCTAATCCTCTCTGCAACCGCTAACTCATGCACGAAGAGGTCATACTCATTCTTATTTAGGGCGCAGTTGATGTAATCACCTTCGTCGTCCTCATTCCGATTAAAACGTGAGGCACGAAAAGCAATGTTCAAATCTATTGAGGTAAATTCTACGATCGGTGCGATGGCATCATAAAAGTATAGGTTATCTGAGCCGGTGAGGTGCATCAGCGACTGGGCTAGGGGGGGAGAGGTAAGCGGACCACTAGCTATGATACAAGGCTCATCTGGAATCTTCGTCATCTCCTGACGAATAACGCGGATATTGGGGTGTGTCTCAACGCGCCGGGTAACCTTCCGGGCGAACTGCTCCCGGTCTACTGCCAAAGCATATCCCGCAGGTAGAGCGGTTTCTTCGGCAACCTCTAATACGAGTGAATGTAATTGTCGGAGTTCACTTTTAATTATTCCCGACGCTCTGTCAGGCAAGGTCGAGCCTAATGAATTGGAGCAGACTAACTCTGCCAGGTCTGCACTGGTATGCGCGCCNNTGATTCCATACAACTATTGTACCAATGGAAAGTGTAATAGTTGGTGTGGCATAGAACTTGCACAAATATGGTTGCATTTGCTATACTATTGCAACGAAGAGGTCGAAATGGCACACAAACCCATAATACAATCCAGGCAACAAACTACCGCCCATTTAGCGCAAACGATGGCTATGATTGAATTAACTGTTGCTGAATTAAGGCAGGAAGTAGAAGCTCAGTTGGCAGCCAACCCTGCACTGGAGTTAGTGGAAGAACGCCGTTGTCCGATGTGCCATCGCTCCCTTCCACCTTCAGGTCCGTGCCAGACTTGCTCTGCACCACGAAGTGAATCTCCTGAAGAGCCAATTGTGTTTATTTCTCCCCGTGAGGAGTTCTACACTCAAAAGGATTACAGCGATTCGGATTTTATGGACGAACCTGCTTCTGCGAGTGTGGACGATTTGCCCACTTTTGTGCTTAAACAGATTGCCCTGGATCTCAAACCGGATCAACAACGAATTGCGGTCCACTTAGCCTCAAATTTGGATGAAGATGGGTTACTGGCAGTTGACATCCAAGATGTTGCCTGGTATTTTCATGTATCAATCGACGCGATTCGAGAAGTGCAAAGCGTTATTCAACATGCTGAACCTCTAGGCGTTGGCTCGTCTTCCCCCGCTGAAGCTTTGTTAATCCAACTGGAAGTAAATCGGGACCGCTGCAGTAATTCAGATCTGGCTGCACAAATGATACAAAATGGACTTGATAAACTGAGCCGGCATCTGTATGGTGAATTGGCACACCAATTCCACTCATCAATTGCAGAAGTAACACAGGTTGCCCAATTCATCAGTGACAACCTTTACCCGTATCCCGCCCGTTCCCATTGGGGGGATTCGCACGTACCAACCGGAACTGGCGATAAGGTTTATCATCATCCGGACATTTTGATTAGTTTTCTAAACGATGACCCCGAGAATGCAATCGTTGTTGAAATTATCTCTCCTGTTGGTGGTACCCTTCGCGTGAATCCATTATTTAAAGAGGCGATTAAATCAGCATCCGAGGAATCCAAAGATGAGATGCGAACAGATATGGACAAAGCAGGGTTGTTTGTGAAGTGTCTTCAACAACGAAACAACACCATGCTGAGGTTAATGACCCGCCTTGTGACTATCCAGCGCGATTACATCATGCACGGTGAGAAGCATCTAGTTCCTATCACGCGAGCTGAATTGGCTCACGAATTGGGCGTACACGAGTCGACAATGTCGCGGGCAGTCTCCAATAAGGCGGTTCAATTACCCAACCGCAGGATTGTTCCTATGTCATCATTTTTTGAAAGAAACTTAAAGGTGAGAACTGTCCTAAAGGAATTAATCGGGACAGAGTCAAAACCTTTTAGCGATTCTGAATTAGTTGATATGCTGGGAGAGCGGGGTTATCCAGTCGCACGTCGTACGGTGGCGAAATATCGGGCAATCGAAGGTATTCTTCCTGCGCATTTGCGTAAGGTCGCAACGAGATGACACCTGCAAATTTCAGCGGATGGTTGTATGAGAAATCCGATGATGATTATTCTCCGGCATTCGCGCGGGAATTACTTGAGGTTGTCAGTGAACCCGCCTTATTAGTCGATACTATCCGCGGGCAAATTGTGGCTGTCAACTCTCAGTTTCGGAAATTCACAGGCTGGGATGAAAAAATTCTAACCCAACAACCAGTTCGACATATCCTTTCTGGTATGGAAGATCGCCAACTTATCGCCGGGGAGGTAGCAGAGTCAGACCTCATCACCGCCAGCAAGACAGGCACTCAGGTGGTTGTAACTGCAACCAGGTTAGATGCAACTGGGAAATGGCTGGTTTACAAAATTATTCCTAAATCAACAAAGGCTAAAACTGATATAACGGCTAGTGTTATAAGTCATGCCATTCTGAATCTTATTGAAAATAA
>DFYN01000062.1:588-3799 GCA_002383615.1 Anaerolineaceae bacterium UBA4081 | reverse complement strand
CCTGATGTGTTGCCTGCCTCAGATCTAATCCGGTTAGCATCTGTTGAATCCTGGCAATCCGGTAAAAGGGTACTAACTGAAATCCATCGTTCAGCCCGTGCAGGTGGTTATTCTGTTGTGATCAGCGCTCCTCTTCAGCAAGGGTCGGCATCATTTGGTTTATTGGTCGTTGCGGGAAAAGGCTGGGTACCACCTGAGGGTTGTGAAGACATCCTGCGACTGTTTGGAGCATTCCTTGCGGGATTTCCAGGCAACCTGGCTACTCATGAGGCGGACAAAGAGGACGTTGAGGTTCTCGGATATCAAGAAAATGTCAGTAAACAAATCATTGAAAATATGCATGAAGGTGTGATTTTACTGTCGCCAACGCTGAACATCATCAGGTTAAATGCGGCTGCAGAATGGATGTTGAGTTATGCCACATCTGAGGTTGAAGGCGCACAAGTAGACACGGTCCTTATTGGCAGCAGCCGCCTTCAGCCAGCCATTGAGTCAGCCTGCCAAGGTATAGCCATGCCGGCAATCGGTCCAGTTGAGCTCCATCGCAGGGATGGGCAGGTATTCTCTGTTCAAGCACAGGTTTTTCCGATTCTCGAAAAAGAAGTTGTCGCCGCTATTGTCGTGTTGTTAAACGATATCAGTGAAAACGAGGAAATTCGGGCAAAAGCGCAGCATCTGGAACAACGGGCGGCGATGGGCGATTTTACAGCTGTTTTTGCCCACGACATGCGAAACCCCATCAATAGTATCAAATCTGCACTTGATTTGGTCTCTAGCACTTTAGCGCCTGAGGACCCTAACCAGGAAATCTTAATCGCTGCTTTAGCGGATGTGGATCGTTTGACGCATTATGTTGAATCGGTGCTAGCCTTTGTCCGACCGCTTGANNAACTTCATTCGTGGCTGAATCAGAGTTACCTCGCGTTAAACTAGACCAGCGCTCATTTGAAAGAGTCATCACAAATCTGTTTGGCAATGCATTGGAAGCCATGCAGAAGACCGAAAATCCTTGTCTGGGTGTTAAAATATCACTATGCTCAGATTCAACCGAACATCAGCAAATCCAAATAGCTATATCAGACAATGGGTCTGGAATACCTGAAGATATGAAACCGATGCTATTTACATCTTTTGTAACATCCAATAAAGCCACTGGAACAGGATTAGGTCTGGCTATCACGAAGAGGATTGTGACAGCAAATCGGGGAAGTATCAGTTTCGAATCCGTTCCTGGTGGAACTGTATTTTTCATCAAACTACCTGCCTACGAAGAAGGGGAATAATAGTATGTCGCTAACGATTTTATTTGTAGAAGATGTGGAAAATGCACGTAAGAATTGGAGCCAAATGCTCGTCAATCGCGGCTATGAAGTTATCCAGGCGGGGACGTTACAGGAAGCGCGTGCGGTTATTGCGCTTGATCAGGCAGATGTTATTTTATTAGATGTTGAGTTGCCCGATGGGTATGGTCCAGTCTTGTTAGATGAAATGGCAATGAATCCTGTGCGACCACCGGTAATTATCATTACAGGTTATGGCAATATCGAGATGGCAGTGGAAGCGATGAAGAAGGGCGCGCATGACTTCATGGAAAAGCCGATTGATATTGAACGGCTTGATAAATCCATAAAACGGGCTGGCGAAATTGTGGCTATGAGGCGCGAATTGGCACCTTTTCGGCAAGCGCAATCCGCGAAAGCGGAATTTGTCGTNNAATTTTATTCATCGAAGTAGCGCTAGGCAATATAAACAAATGGTGGCGATTAATTCCGCGGCAATTCAACCTACTATGATTGAAGAAGAACTATTTGGTCACGAAGCAGGTTCATTCACAGACGCGACAAAGAGGAAGCATGGCTTAATTGAAGTTGCTGAGGATGGAGTTCTGTTCCTTGATGAAATATCCACTATGCCTACAGATGTTCAGGCGAAATTTTTGCGCGTACTAGAGGAAAAAGCTTTCCGTAGGGTGGGTGGCACAGTATTAATACCGACAAATGTCCAGGTGGTGGCAGCATCCAACCGCGACCTGAAGGCGATGATATCAAACGGAACCTTTAGGGAGGACCTGTATTATCGTTTGAAAAAGGTGGATTTGCATATGCCGCCACTTCGCGAGCGTAAAGAAGATATTCCTGAGTTAATAGGCTACTTTATTCGTGATGAGAACGGTCAACAAGGCAGCAATGTTGAACATGTGACGCAACGAGCGATGGATGCATTAATGCAATACGATTGGCCTGGCAATATTCGTGAACTGCGCAACACTATTGGCAGGGCTGTGTTATTTTGTGATGGACTGCAAATAGATATTTCTGACTTACCTGTCGACATCGCTAAACAAGCATAGCAAATACTCTGGCACATATCTTGCATCAATGCCTCTAGAACCAAAAATTCGGGAGGCATTTATGTTTTCTATGACCATTAATGACTTTTTCCTCACCATGGCAGGCATTTTGTTGGGGGTTGGCGTAATATTATTGTTGGTGGGGGTGTTCATCCTCGTTTTTCGGGCAATCAACAGCGATGTCAGCAAGATCGCAGAGCAGACAGCTAAACTGGCTCAAAAGGGCATTGTCGATGAGGTTTCCGGATTGGTGGGTAATGCATCAGGTTTGGTTGACGCGCTAAACCAGTTGGTTAGAACCACGGCTGGTATTGGCATCTTTCTGATCCTGTTGGGGCTGGCGTTGATGGGTGCAGCGTACGGATTGGTTACCCAAATTAATTGACCTCCACTCCCTCTGTAACGAGGAAAACAATGCGAACAGACCGGCTTATTCAATCTATAGCAATTGATGAGACAGACCAACGCGAGATTGCAGCTGCCTGGCGACAAGATAAGTATGTCTGGCAAGCAGTTCAGCAACCTGGTGTGGCTGAATCTCTTCTGTCGCTATCCAAAGAGGGTGTGACTATCTGGTCGCCAGCAGTGATTGGATTTGCCAGCATGGGGCGCTATGCTGACGCTCGAGAAGTGGGCTTGGGAAATATTGCTTTACCAGATGATGACCTCAAAGCCGAGGCTGCGGATTCAATTCGCCGCTACCTTTCAGGTGATCATGTTTCATTGGTAGATGCGCTCCGAATTGCTTGCGCAACCATCGATGGGGTGCAAGATGAATTGGAGACATCCAGCAGAACAATGACACAATTGTTCCTTGGGTCTCAAAGAGGGTACGCATTTATCAACACCATTGCTGCATGT
>DFYN01000062.1:0-497 GCA_002383615.1 Anaerolineaceae bacterium UBA4081 | reverse complement strand
TAATGGGACGTCAATCAATTGCGAAACAAGTCGCAGCAAAAATCCTTGAAGATTCCAAAGAGCCAATAAGCCCAGAGCATAAGGTTATTGCATTATTTGCAGCTGAACAATATTCTGATGCGGTAATTTTGATTTCTGAGACGGGATTTCAAACCAACCATACATTNNAGTGATGCGGATATCAGCAAGACCATTGTCACTGAAGGCGATGGTCTTACCTATCGCACCAACCCTGTTGACGATATTTTGCATGCAAAAATCTTCTTGGAATCGGGCAATACTGATGTGGCATCAAAAGTCGCCCGTGCTGCAGCGCTGAGATGGGCTGACCAAATGCAGTCCGGGAGTTGTGATTACTCCTTCGCATTACCGGAGAAACAATTATTCGCTGTCGATACACTGGTAGAGATGGGATTATCAGAAGAGGCTTGTTATTGCGGATTATTGGTTATTGATAGACAACCCATTGATTTATCAATTCTCACACATATGACTCA
>DFYN01000176.1:13470-23574 GCA_002383615.1 Anaerolineaceae bacterium UBA4081 | reverse complement strand
ATGACTTTTGATGGCGGCGCTGGCAATTACACCCTGGATTTTTCAGGCACATTAGCTCGCGACACAGAGGTTACGATCAAAGCAGGTGTCAGCAACGTTGATTTGATTATCCCGGCGGATATGAATGTCAAAGTGGAAGTGAATGGTGGCGTGAACAGTATCCGTCCAACAGGTCCCTGGATGGTAAATGGCACTACCTATTCCCTCGAAAACAACGGACCGCTATTGACAGTGGTTGTGGACATGGGTGTTGGCAACCTGAACCTGATCCAGAAATAAGGACATAAAAGTTCTAATCGTTTACTGGTAAAGGCTACGAAACTGCAGAACCCGTATCAAAAACCTTTTCCCGACTCTTCACACACCGCCTGGGTGCTTGCATGACAGGCGGTGTGTTGCTATAGTTATCTCATGGTCGTCGATATTCACACCATCATCTACCCCGATCCCCTTCCCATTTTCCACGTCAAAGGGTCGCATCGCGAAATGGGAAATCAGATTGGGGAAGCAGCCCGCCCGATTATTCANNTATATGGCGATTGCAGAAGTTATTGTCCCAAAATATGTTGAGGAATTACGAGGTATGGCTGAAGGGGCAAATGTCACCTTCGAGGATCTCGCAGTCATTAACGCCCTGGAAGAGGTCGTAGGCGATGCAATCCACATCACCAGGTGCACCAGCATTGGCATTCAGCCAGAACGCAGCGTTAACGGGCATGTTTTGCTTGCCCATAATGAAGATTGGCTACCCCCGGATGAATCGGATGTTTATTTGGTGCATGCTGAACCTGAGGATGAACCCACCTGGCTGGCGATGACCTATGGCGGTCTCCTGCCAAATATTGGCATGAACACAGCTGGTATAGCACAATGCATTAACTCCGTTCATCCTCAAGATTATCAAATCGGCATCCCGCGTGTGCTGATTTCCCGGGCAGTCCTGGGGGCTCGTTCCCTTGAGGAGGCACAAGGTTTAATCCTGACACCTGGGCGAGCCGCAGGTTACAATTACCTGCTGGGGGAGCAATTAGGTGACCTGTATTGCCTGGAGTCATCGGGAACACGCTACGCTGCAATATATCCAGTTGATGGTGTCATTGCCCACACCAACCATTACCTGGACAGCCGTATGCAGCAAATTGAGAAACCATTGGATGAACGGCTGAGCACGTGGGACAGATTAAACCGCACCCTCACTTTGCTCAAGGCAGCGCCATTTCACAACCCATACACATTGCAGACGATCCTCTCAGACCATTCCGGATATCCAGACTCAATCTGTAATCATGCAGCCTTTGGCATCGAACCCCTTGAACGGAAAACGACCATTTGCAGTCTCGTCATGGACTTGACGGATGGGATAATGACCATTTGTTGGGGTAATCCATGTACGAATGGTTATCACACATATCATTTAATTAGTTAGTGTCCTGATTATTTCTCGATTTTTTCAGCACGGACAAAACGTCCATTTCCTCATATCAGCACCATAACATTCTANNCGGTCATCGACAAACTTCGCCAGTAATCCACCCATCAAAGCCAATCCTGCACTCAAGAAGTAAACAGGGGCAAAACCCTGCGCATCAGCCAATATACCCGTGAGGGCTGCGCCAGCGGCACCCGCAGAAAAGACAAATCCCAGCACCAAGCCGGATGCCATTGCACTGGTACCTGGGGCTAAACGCTGCCCCAGTACCACCAGGGAACTATACGCTGCGCCAGTGAGTGAACCAGCCATAAACAGCAGCAGGTACCACCAAAATGAAAAGGGAATATATCCGAGAAATAGGAGAGGTAATGATGCCCCGCCCAAGCCGAGCCCAATCACCCAGCGCTTACCAAAGCGGTCCGCCAGAGAGCCACCAAAGAAGGTGCCGAAAGCGCTGCCCAGGGTAAAAATGGAGGCAAGGATACCGTACGTACTGGCTGGATACCCGAGATCAGCAATCTGCTTGGGGACAAATGCCGAAATATTTTGATTGATCCAGGCATGAAATGCCGTTGCCGTAATCAAAGCAACCACTGCAGTTACGGGCGTTTTCCGCCGCTCATAGACCGGGGCGTCCGTTGCAAGGGCTGCTGGGGTTGGCAATGACTTAAGCGCCGAGGAAGCAAAAAGGATGGCGGGAATAGCAAGCGCCAGTAATACCAGCAAGCTCATCTCGCCCCATTGGGAGAGCAGCAAACCACCCAAGAGCGGTCCAACAAAGAAACCAGTCTGACCAAAAACAAAAAAATAAGAAGCGGCAGTCGCTTCTCTTCCGGCAAACTCCTGCTTGCCAATGCGGGTGGCTTGCGCCACACCTGAGGGATGGTACATGCCTGCCCCCAGGTTAGCCAGCACAAGCAAAGCGGGCGCTGCAGCCAGGGGCGCTACGACTGAGATAGCAAATATGACCGTAATCCACACCAGGGCAAATATAATCATCTTTCTTGCCCCAACCTTATCAGATATCCACCCAAACAAAGGCTGCGACAGTCCCGATGCCATGACAGCAATCGTGGTCAGTAACCCCAGGGTAGCATTGGTCATACCTAAGGGACCAGAAATATATGCCAAATAAATGGATCGCTGGGAGACATACATATCTGTGATGAAGTGGCTGAATACAACCGCAAAAAATTGCGGNNTAATAACGATAAGGTCTGCATTGCATCACCCGCAAACGTATTTGGCG
Source organism: Anaerolineaceae bacterium UBA4081 (assembly GCA_002383615.1). GTDB lineage: Bacteria > Chloroflexota > Anaerolineae > Anaerolineales > Anaerolineaceae > UBA4081. Next base: position 20,893 of record DFYN01000176.1, on the reverse strand, counting down.
GGCGGAGATTTCCAGCAATGGAGCCTCTACAAAACGCACCTTTGACCGTAAACCGGGCAACTGCTTTGCAAGGGCATCCAGGTCAATATCATCTCCCGGTCGCCGCATGACGCCTAACTCATCCACTGCGTCCAAAAGTTTTTCCGGGTAATGCCAGTCTGGCAGGTCGTGCAAGGAGTCACCGCCCATCAAGTAGACCAGGCGGGCTTCAGGATACTCCTGACTGAGCAGTTTTACGGTGTCCACAGCATAATGGGGACTTGGGCGATTGACGTCCACCATGCTCACTTCGAACACGCCGCTATCCGCAATCGCTAACTTCACCATGGCGAGACGATATTTAACAGGAGAGATTAACCAGCCGTTCTTGTGCGGTGGATTAGGTGTCACCACCCACAGGATTTTATCCAACGCGAGTTGGTCAAAACACTCCGCCGCAAGGATCAGGTGACCGAGATGTGGCGGGTCAAATGTGCCGCCAAATATCCCCAGGCGCATATTATTCCTGGTACTCCAACTCAGAATCGCCGATGTAAACCGGATCACCTTCTTGAGCGCCTGCCTCACGGAGCGCTTTGTCCACCCCCAGGGTCTCCATCATCCTCTGGAATTTACGCAGCGACCCTTCATACTCCCAATATGTCATGGCAGCCGCCCGTTCAATGGCTGCACCGCGGACACGGAAACCTTGATCTTCGCGTTCCACGGTAAACAAGCGCGGGTCTTCCTGAGGACGATAAACAGGCAGCTGCGGAGAAATATCAGGTGGTGGAAGGTTTTTCAGGATTTCATGGGCTTGCCATAGAATTTCCTTGAGGTTCAGGTGTGAGGCTGTAGAAATTCCAATAACACTTACACCCTTTTTCTTTAAAATTTTCTTCACATCCGCCAGGCGATCCTGAACATCGGGAAGGTCCATTTTGTTGAGGACTACAATTTGGGGTTTATCTTTCAATCCGGGATCAAACAATGCCATTTCAGTGTTAATTTGATTGAAATCAGCGAGAGGGTCTTCCGATAAACCATCCAGTACATGGATGAGCACCCGGGTTCGTTGCACATGGCGCAGGAATTCAAAACCAAGCCCAACACCCATATGCGCCCCTTCGATCAAGCCTGGAATGTCTGCCAAAATTAGAGCGGTGTCCTCGTCCAACATTGCTACGCCCAGATTGGGTTCAAGCGTCGTGAAGGGATAATTGGCGATTTTGGGGTTGGCGTTGGTAACTGCTGCCAACAAACTGGATTTGCCCGCGTTCGGGACGCCCACAATACCCACATCAGCCAACAACTTGAGTTCGAGCCGCAAGGTGCGTTCTTCAGCTGGCTCGCCTTTTTCAGCCATACGAGGCGCTTGATTGCGCGAGGTGGCAAAGTGTTGATTGCCAAGTCCACCCCGTCCACCCTTGCAAACCTTCAAAGTTTGCCCGGCTTCAACCAGGTCTCCCAGGAATTCGCCCGTGAGGTCATCGTAAACCATCGTGCCGGGCGGAACATGAATAACCAAATCATCCGCCGATTTACCCGTCATGTTGCTTCCCAAACCACGGGCACCATCTTTAGCGATGTACTTTGATTTATATCGATAATTGGCGAGCGTGTTGAGGCGCACTTCAACCTGTAAGATAACGTCTCCCCCACGACCGCCGTCTCCACCATCAGGACCGCCGCGAGGCACATACTTCTCGTGGCGGAAATGAACCATTCCATCGCCACCTTTGCCAGATTTTACATAAATAGTCGCACGGTCTATAAACATGGGAGTATTTTACCTTATAAGCGATGGTCTGATGACAGATTACGCAACTTTGAAAGATGAGGAGGATGGCAGTCAGCACCATCCTCCTCACAGGGACAGTTTGAAGTAAAGCGAACTACTTACCGAACTTCGCTTTGAGGACATCTTCCAGTGTTGGAACGCCAATCTCTTGCAGTTCATAGCGAACCCGCTGGACAGGTTTGTTAATGCGGATGATGCGGGTCAGGTCAATCGGGGTTGCTGAAACAACAAGGTCCACATCAGAGCCATTGATCGTTTTTTCCAGGTCACGCACCTGCTCATCACCATAACCCATTGCCGGGAGGATAGGACCTGTCTTGGGATATTTTTGGTACGTAGCGGCAATGGTACCGACTGCAAATGGACGCGGGTCCACAATTTCTGCAGCGCCAAAGCGGCGGGCAGCCACCCAACCAGCGCCGTATTGCATCTCACCGTGGGTGAGAGTCGGACCGTCTTCAATCACCAACACACGTTTGCCACGAATGGCTTCCGGGTTGTCCACAAAGAGCGGAGATGCGNNGGATTGGCTGTGTCCACCTTGTTGATGACAAATACATCAGCCAATCGGGTATTGGTTTCGCCGGGGTGGTACATCATTTCATGACCGGGACGGTGGGGATCCAACACAACAATCTGGAGGTCAGACACATAGAACGGGAAGTCATTATTGCCGCCATCCCAGAGGATGATGTCAACTTCCTGCTCAGCCTGGCGGAGGATGGCTTCGTAATCGACACCAGCGTAAACAATGACGCCATTATCNNTGCACTTTTTGTTTGACCAGGTCGCCGTACGGCATGGGGTGGCGGATGGCGGCAACTTTGTAGCCCATCCCGCGCAAAATCGAGGATACACGGCGGGTGGTCTGGCTCTTGCCTGAACCGGTGCGGATAGCGCAAATGGACACGACCGGCTTGGTGGATTTCACCTGGGTGGAATGGGTGCCCATCAGGCGGAAGTCTGCGCCAGCAGCGTTCACGGTGGACGCCTTATGCATCACAACTTCATGGGGAACGTCTGAATAGGCAAAAATAACCTGTTCAACCTTGTATTTCTGGATGAGTTCCAACAGGTCGCTTTCCGGGAAGATAGGAATACCTTCCGGATAGAGGGAGCCAGCCAGCTCAGCTGGATACTTGCGACCATCGATATTGGGGATTTGGGTCGCGGTAAATGCAACGACCTGATAATCCTTGTTGTCGCGGAAAAAGACGTTGAAATTGTGAAAATCGCGTCCTGCCGCGCCCATAATGAGGGTTCTAATGGGTGTCATTCGTGAACATCTCCTTGGTTAGAATTGGTTTCACATCGCTTCAGGGGCTGTGATGCCCAGTAAAGCCAGACTATTCGCCAACGCCTGCCGTGCGGCAGCCACCAACCGCAATCGGTTGTTGCGAATATGATCCTCCGTTTGGAGGACAGGACATTGCATGTAAAAATCATTGAACGCACGCGCCAATTCATAGGCGTAGGCAGCAATGATCATCGGACGGTACTCAGCTGCAGCCCGTTGGACTTCGCTTGGGAAACGGGCAATCCAATCAATCAGGCTGACCTCGGTGGTATGCAACTCATGGGAGACTTCAACGCTCTCAGGGATGACACTGCCTGCTTTCCGCAAGATTGAGCCACCTCGTACATAGGCGTATTGGATGTAAGGCGCTGCCTGCCCTTCAAAATCCAGCGCTTGTTCCCAATCAAAGGTGACAATCTTGCCATTCTCTCGCGCCAACATCGGGAACTTGATCGCGCCGATACCGACTGCGCGGGCAATCGCAAGTTTTTGGTCCTCTGTCAAATCCGGGTTCTTTTGCTCAACGACTTCCAACGCGCGGGCGATTGCTTCACGGATGAGGTCTTCCAGCAAGACCACTGCACCATCACGAGATGCCATCACCACATTACCCGGTAGATTGACAAGCTCATAAGCAATATGTTGGCAGCGGGTTGCCCAGTCGTATCCTGCCAATTCCAAGGTCTTAAACACCTGCCGGAAATGAAGGGATTGGCGCACATCCACCACGTATAGCGAGCGGCTCAATTCCGGATAATCACTAAACTTAATTTTTGCCAGCGCCAGGTCTTCTGTGGCATACAGAGCCGTTCCGTCTGACCGCAAGACCACAAATACGCGGTAGTTTTCCTCGGTCAGTCCTAACAGCTCATCCAACTTGACAATGACCGGACCCTCCGGACGTTCATCCCGCGCGATGCCGCGTTTGATTAAATCCGCTACCATTTCTTTTCCGGCTTCCTCAGCCATGCTGTTGAAGTAATAGCGGTCAAAGCGGATACCCAATTGGTCATACAATTGNNGTAAAGCCATCCAGTGACCACTGCCGGGTTTCTTTCCAGAGGGAGACCACTGCCGGGTCACGTTGGTCCCAACGAGTGTAAAGTGCACGGACTTCTGCTTCCAGTTCAGGGGATTCTTCCAACCGGCGGTTGGCTTCCAGATAGATATCCCCCATCCAGCGGGTGATGTCTTTTTCTGGGCGCTCGCCCATGTGACGAGTCATGTAATTCCACAACCACTTGATCACATGCAGTCCAATATCCCCCGGATAATTGGCGCGGATAACATCAAACCCGGCAAAATCCAAGAGCAATGCCAGCGTATCTCCGAGGATGGCAGACCGTAAATGACCCACATGGAAGGCTTTGTGCGTGTTCGGTTGAGAGAACTCAACCATGACCTGCTCGTGCTTACTCATCCCACGACCAAAAGAACCTGCATCGCTAATCGCAGTATCGATCACACGCCGCGCAAATTCAGCTGTGGAAAAGTATAAATTCAGGTAACCCTTAACGGCTTCAATTTTCTCAAAACCAGGCGTGCCTGCAAGCGTTCCTGCTGCCAATAAAGCAATTTCCTGGGCGCGCTGGGGGACAATAACTTTCTTACCTGCTTTTGCTTCAGCAGCCGCTGTCTGGAAAAATGAAGTCGAAATACCCCAATGACCGCTAAACGGAATCCATGACCACACGACATTTAGGTCCGGCAATTCATGCTGGACACACATTGCATGCAGTTTTTGTTCAATAAGATTCTGTTCTACGGAAAACATGGGACCTCTTATCCTTTAGCTCAAGGATTATAACATACAACCCTTACCTCCCAATTCTGACGTTCATCCCCTTCTTGGCAGGCATCTGCACAATTCTTAAAAAGCAAAAACGGGAGCGTCAGGCTCCCGCGTTGCAGGTGTAAATAATCGCCTCAGGGCGAGTGAGTTTTACGCAGTTACGGTCGAAAGCTTTTTCATCAACCGGCTTTTGCGGCGGGCGGCATTATTCTTGTGGATGATGCCTTTACCAGCTGCTTTGTCCAGTGCGCGAATCGCCTTCAGGGTTGCTTCAGACGCTGTTTCTTCGACACCACTATCAATCGCCACCAGCGCTTTAGCGACCATTGTGCGGGCAGTTCCGCGGTACACACGGTTGTGGATGCGGTGTTTCTCGTTCTGACGATTTCGCTTGATTTGAGACTTAATGTTTGCCAAAGTCAATCCTCCGAATATCAATTACCATTACGACCTCAAATTCTACCCGACACCGGCGAATTTGTCCAGATTGTTTGCCAAATTCCTATAAACAATCTTCGGGATTGAATGAATATTGTTGTGAAATTCATTACGAGCAATTTAGAAATCCAACTACTTCAAGGTCGCATTGACACCGTTGCCCATCCAGGGGGATGCCATGTTAACCCTGACCCTCACGAATGAGGCAACGGAAATGCTGATTTACCTGCAGGGACGCCGAAAAACCATCGCCCGGGATAATATTTCATGAAACAGGAGAGCCTGTTGGCTCTCCTGTTTATTTACTCGCTTGAACCAAATGTCTTCTGGATTCCATCCAAGAACGCCTGCAAGTCCGCACCTTGCAGTTTGGCGTCCTGGTGAATGATCAGGTATTGAGGTGGGGGCATTTCGCCTTCAAGCACAATCTCGTAAATCTGATCAGAAGCCTGGCGACCAGTACCCCACTCTGAAAAATTCAGTCTATCCCGACCCCTTTCGGTATCCAACTGAACTAACCAGCTGGATGGGGCAATATTGCTGTACCATGGCCAGATGGTCTCATTGGAGTGGCAATCAAAACACGCCCGCTTGGCTATCTCCCGCGTTTGGGGAGAATCCCATTGAGGTTCAGCTATGACAGGTGGGTTCGAATGGTTGCGACCATAAGGGATCAGTTGAATCAGCGCCAATCCAATGATGGCGATGATAACCACCTTACCCAGTAATGACATCTTCTTCATGTTCCCTCCATCTTACTCACAAAAATGAATAGGATTACCTCCTGCTCATCACTTTCGTATTACTTGTCTTGCAGAGCAGCCACACCTGGCAATTCAATCCCTTCTAACATTTCTAGCGAAGCGCCGCCGCCTGTGGAGACATGTGTAATTTTGTCTGCCAGTCCGGCTTTTTGTATGGCAGAGGCAGAATCGCCGCCACCCACAATGCTGACCGCATGGCTTTCCGCCAGGGCTTTACCGATGCCGAAGGTACCTTTGTCAAATGGTTTGACCTCAAACATGCCCATCGGTCCATTCCAAACAACTGTACCGGCGTCCGCAATGATCTTGCTGAATGCCTTGACGGTTTCTGGTCCAATATCAAAAATCTTCCAACCAGCAGGAACATTACCGGCTGGGATGACCTTTGTCGGAACGCCTTCATCACCAGATTCAGCAATCACTACATCAACAGGTAAGCGCAGTTTAGCCGCTCCAACCTTGAGGAGTTCCCGGGCAGTTTCAAGCGCTTCATCCTCTACCAGGGAGCCAGCCATATCCAAACCCTGGGCTTTGAGGAATGTATTTGCCATCCCGCCACCGATCAAGATAAGATCCGCCTTTGCCAGCAGGTTCTTGATGACGCCAATTTTGTCGCTGATTTTTGCACCGCCCAGAATGGCAATAAACGGTCGCTTGGGGTCTGCAATCGCCTGTCCCAGGTATTGGATTTCTTTCTCCATCAGGAAGCCGGCAACTGCCGGCAGCAAGCGCGCCACACCTTCGGTTGATGAGTGGGCACGGTGGGCTGAGCCAAAGGCATCATTGACAAAAATATCTGCCAGTTTCGCCATTTGTGCAGCCAGTTTTGGGTCGTTCTTCTCCTCTTCGGGGTGGAAACGCGTATTCTCAAGCACAAGAACTTCACCAACCTTCAGGGCTTTGGCTGCCGCCTCTGCTGGAGCGCCCACACAATCTTCCGCAAATGCCACAGGCATCCCCAACAACTTCGCCAAATGCTCAGCGGTTGGCTTCATGGTGTACTTCGGATCCGGTCCACCCTTTGGTCTGCCCAGGTGCGAGAAAAGGATGACTGCTGAACCATGATCCAGCAAGTACTTAATGGTAGGAATGGCAGCCCTAATGCGGGTGTCATCATCCACCGCACCGTCTTTGATTGGCACATTGAAATCCACACGGACCAGTACTTTTTTGCCTTTGACGTCAATATCTCGAATCGTTTTTTTGCTGAACATAGTTACCTCTTTTTATAGAGACGCCCTTGGCAGAGCGTCTCTTTGGAATGACAGATTTTACAGGGATTTTGCCATTTTGGCAGCTAAATCAGCAGTTCGGCAGGAGTAACCCCACTCGTTATCATACCAGGCAACAAC
>DFYN01000176.1:4159-13436 GCA_002383615.1 Anaerolineaceae bacterium UBA4081 | reverse complement strand
GATGCTGCGATGAAAGCGGCATTTAATTCTTCCTTAGTGGTCGGCTTCTCAATGGTGGCAGTGAAGTCCACTATTGATACTGTCGGGGTCGGGACGCGTAAGGCATAACCATCAAACTTGCCTTTCAGTTCAGGGATAACCAATGCCACTGCTTTGGCTGCGCCTGTTGTGGTCGGAATAATGTTCAATCCAGCGGCGCGGGAGCGGCGCATTTCTTTCTTGTGTCCCTGGTCAAGGATGACCTGATCGTTGGTGTAAGAGTGAATGGTGGTCATAAACGCATGCACAATCCCAAACTGGGTATGCACAATCTTGGCTGCAGGAGCAAGGCAGTTGGTGGTGCAGGATGCGTTGGAAACAACATGGTGTATCTTGGGATCATACTTTTCATCATTCACACCCAAAACGATGGTGATATCTTCATTCTTGGCAGGCGCAGTAATAATAACTTTCTTCGCGCCACCTTTTTCAATGTGGATACCTGCACCTGGTTTACCCTTGGCAGGATCACCAATCTTATCGGTGAAAATGCCGGTGGATTCAATGACAATATCCACACCCAGGTCTTTCCAGGGGAGCGCGCCGGGGTCTTTCTCAGATAGGCAGCGAACCTCGTGTCCATCCACGATAATTTTACCGTCTGCGGCTTCAACTGCATGACCATAACGACCATAGGTTGAGTCGTACGCCAGCAAGTGGGCATTCGTTTTGGCGTCAAACAAGTCATTGACTGCCACAATTTCCAAATCTTCGGCACGTTCTGCCATGGCTTTGAAAACCAATCGACCGATGCGACCGAATCCATTGATTCCAACTCGAACTGTCATAATAATCCTCCAAAAGATCTGAATATTTCAACCATGTGATTCATGGTAGTGAACATGTAAACCGCTGGTCAAACCTCTTCCCTACTTGCCAACGGACCTGTCCTCTCATTATAAAGGTCAACCAATGACTTCGCCAGTTTTTGTGAGTCATGCCGCCAGGGTGTTTGCTCGTCCAACAAATCAGCAAAATACGCAGGATACATTTCCTCCAGGTTGGTATCAGGTTTGACCCATTCTACACTTCTCGGCAATTTCCCTTTGAAGTTAAAGTTGCACACAATGATATCAAATATTCTGCCACCAAGGTGCTTTTCCAATGTCCGAATATGGTCAGCGCAACTGAAACCATCGGTTTCACCCGGCTGGGTTGCCACGTTGCACACATAGAATTTGAAAGCGCGTGTTGCCCGCAGCGCATCAGCAACCTCTGGCACGAGTAAATTTGGAAGGATGCTGGTAAACAAACTGCCCGGACCAACAATAATCAAATCCGCAGCCAGGATAGCCTGCAAGGCAGGTGGGAATGCCAGAGGGTTGCTAGGTTCCAACCAGACACGTTGGACTCGTCCCGCCGCCAGGGGAATTTCACTCTCACCTTTGACAATGATTTGCTTATCAGGCGTGGACACCTCTGCCACCAGTCTTACATCATGCAACGTAGAGGGGAGCACCTGCCCCGTGACGGCAAGCACCCGTCCAGTTTCGGCAATCGCATCCTCAAAACTACCAGTGATATCCGTCAACGCAGTGATGAGCAGGTTGCCAAGCGTATGCCCATTGAGACCTGCCCCGGCAGCGAACCGGTACTGGAACAACTGGGTCAGTAATTCTTCATCACTGGACAGGGCTGCCAGACAATTACGAATGTCCCCCGGTGGAAGTACTCCCATTGTTTTTCGCAATTCGCCGGATGAACCACCGTCATCCGCAACAGTCACAATTGCCGTAATATTGGCGCTGTATTGCTTCAACCCGCGCAACAAAGCAGCCAAACCCGTCCCCCCACCGATGACCACAATGCGTGGTCCTTTATCGCGTTTCCGATAGGCTGTGACCGAATCGATTAAATTCTTTCCCGGACGCATGAACGGGCGAAGCAAGGCACGGTTAAGACCCCATATACCGACGAGGATCATCACTAACCCGCTGCCGCCAAATATAAGCGCTCTCAACGGGCGCGCCAGAAAGCGAAGCGAAAGGGCAGTAATGATGGGTAGGAAGGCGTTGTCTGGTGCGTTCCGATAGAGGTCTATTACCAGGACAGCAAAACCCAGTCCAACCAGGGTCGTGCCAGCCAAAATGACCACCAGCCACCGCTTGATGCCTAAACCTGGCTTCAGCCATTGAATGCTTTTACGCAATAAAATGGACAAACGAGTCATAAAGGGAATCGAACTTCGCCGCATTGGGTGAATAATAGCAGTGTTTAAGTGTATCGTCAATAAACGCTTCAGGATGTTTATGCAAATTATCACATTACCGGCGCTGATGAATTTGAACACATGCTATAATCACAGGCATGAATGTGTTCATTGCTATAGACATCGGTGGCACGCATATCCGGGTTGCGGCATATCCATCTGACTCCAACACAGCGCTGGACCAGCGCCGCATCCCAACAAGTGCAAAAACAGGAACCCCCGTAGAACGCTTGATTGGATTAATCCACGATATTATCCAGCCTGATTTTGCGGTGCAGGCAATTGGGTTGGCAGCCCCTGGCTTCCTTGAGCCTCAGACCGGCGTCGTAATCACTGCGCCGAACATTCCCGGCTGGAACAACCTGGCATTGCGCGATATCCTGGTTCGCGAGTTCAAGATTCCGGTTTTACTGGGCAACGATGCCAATCTGGCAGCACTAGGCGAATGGCGGTATGGCGCCGGGCAAGGCTTTCAGTACCTACTCTACCTCACCATCTCGACCGGAATTGGCGGGGGTATCATAACTGATGGAAAACTCATCGAAGGTTGGCGAGGCATGGCAGGCGAGTTTGGGCATGTCAGCGTCATGCCTGATGGTCCCCTATGCGGTTGCGGCGAGCGCGGTCACCTGGAAGCGATTGCCTCAGGTCCTGCCATTGCACGCTGGGTCAGCGAACAACTTGAACTNNAACGCGGCGGCAATCCAGGGCGACGACCTATCCATCCGTGCCTTCCAGAGATCTGGTCTCTTCTTCGGTCGTGCACTGGCAAGTTTTATCCATTTGTTTAATCCGCAAATAGTCATCCTTGGCGGCGGCGTCACCCGCTCTGGTCCCATTTGGATGGACGCCGTACGAGCCAGTTTAGATGAATCCATCATGTCTCCAGAATACTTACGGGGTATGACACTGACAACTGCGGCGTTAGGTGACGACGCCGGGTTGTTCGGCGCGCTGGCTTTGGCTCGTTCATTCAAGACCTGATACTGCTATTAGTCAGGACAATCCAGGAATTCCTGCCATTCCGTTGCTTCCTACCCCAATGCTATAATCGTATAATGATGAGGGACGCATGTCAGTGACAGCGACTTAGTCAATTTTTTCAGGAGGAAACTATGAAACCGATGAATCTGCCAGGACCAAAAGCAAAAGCTTTGATTCGACGTGACGATAAAGTCATTTCGCCCTCATACCCGCGCGGTTACCCGTTTGTGATGGATCATGGACGCGGAACTGAAGTTTGGGACGTGGACGGTAATCGCTTCCTTGATTTTGCTGCTGGTATTGCTGTTACATCCACTGGTCATGCACATCCCAATGTCGTTAGAGCCATTCAAGAACAAGCAGAAAAGTTTATCCATATCTCTTCCGATTTCTACCATCCCCTTTGGATTGAATTAGCTGAGAAACTCAACCAAATCTCACCTTTTGGTGAGGATGCCATGTGTTTCATGACTAACTCAGGCACTGAATCCATTGAAACCGCCATCAAACTCGCCAGGTTCCATACAGGTCGCACCCAATTCATTGGTTTTCTGGGTGGATTTCATGGTCGCACCCTAGGTTCAGTCACCCTCACAGCCAGTAAAGCCAGTTACCATCACGGCTTCTTCCCCCTCATGAATGGCGTGACCCATATCCCGTTCCCAGACCCATATCGCCCATTGCTGCAGCCTCAAGCTGGCGAGGATATTGGTACAGCAGTCATCCGGTACCTGGAAGAAGAGATTTTTGAGCGAATTATTCCACCCACGGATTGTGCTGGTATTATCATCGAACCTATCCAGGGCGAAGGCGGATATATCGTACCCCCTGCCAGTTTCTTCCCCGCGTTACGGAAAATATGCGACAAATACGGCATCCTCTTGATTGCAGATGAGGTTCAAGCGGGTGTTGGTCGAACCGGAAAATGGTGGTCAATCGAAAATTTTGGCGTCGAACCCGATATCATCACAGTTGCCAAAGGCATCGCGTCAGGCATGCCGCTAGGTGTGGCGGTTGCCCGCAAATCGGTGATGACCTGGCCCCGCGGGTCGCACGGAAATACCTATGGCGGCAACCCGATCTCCTGTGCTGCAGCCCTGGCAACACTTGACCTGGTGGAAACAGAGTACAAGGCGAATGCCAGCGCAGTAGGTACGTACGCCCTTGAGAAACTGCGTGAAATCCAGACCCGACACCCCTCCATCGGTGAAGTGCGCGGTATAGGTTTAATGATTGGAATTGAGTTCGTGGAAAGCCAGGAGACCAAGAAACCGGCTCACGATCTACGTGACGAAATTGTTGATCTGGCATTTGAACGCGGTCTGCTCACGCTTGGATGCGGCAGAAGCGTAATTCGTATTGCCCCACCCTTATGCGTGACCCGCAGCGAGATTGACGAAGGGTTCACTATCCTTGAAGAGGCTATCCAAATTGCGGAAGAAAAGTCCCGCCTCTTCAAAATTGCTGCTCCCGGACTCAAGGGCATTAATAAAGGATAAGCGCTAATGCTGCCCGACTATCGCGTCCGGCAGCGTGATTATCTGCTGGAAATCTCACGGGCATTAACCCAGGAGTTAGACCTCGGTCAACTACTGGACCGGATTTTAAAGTATTCCATTGATATGCTGGGCGGTCACGCCGGCGTCATTACATTACGATCTGAAGCGGGTGGGTGGACAGTGGGTGCTTCCCATGGTCTTCCCCCCGTTTTTACGCGTTTTGTTGAGAATTATATGACGCAGTTCCCGGAACTGTCTGAGCTTGACCAAAATGGCATCGTTGCCATCAATCACCTTCTCACAGACCTCTCGCGGGTTGCCAGCCTGGGACTGATCACGGGCGTGGGGTTACCACTGGTAGCCAACAAGCGTGTCGTAGGAATCATCATCGTCTTTCGCGCTTACGACGCTCTTTTCTCTAGTAATGACCGCGCCCTCTTAAGCAGTTTTGCTGACCAGGCTGCCATTGCTGTGCATAATGCCCAACTTTATTCGCAAATAATCCAACAAAAGCAACGGCTGGACGCTTTACTGGACTCTAACGCAGATGGTCTCCTCATATTAGCCACCAACCTGACTGTCGAACGCTGTAACCCATCATTTGTAAGGTTGCTGGGCATCCCTTCTGGTCGAATTCAGGGACAACCGCACGAATCTTTGATTGTGTGGGATAAGCCGCCACAGGGTATGACCCTTGAACAAGCAGTGGCGGGCGGGTGGCCATTAACTCCGCACGCGCAACTTTATGTTGAAGGGGATATTGTCCGATCCGAAAAACAACCTCCCTTGCCAGTAGGAATCACCTACGCACCACTCCTCTCCCCGGACAATGTGCTGATTAATGTCATCGCCACCGTCAGGGATATCACCCGCTTCCGTCAGGCTGAAGAACTGAAAAGCACATTTGTATCCATCGTCAGCCATGAGTTAAAAACGCCGGTTGCCCTCATCAAGGGATATGTCAGCACCCTTCGCCGTGAAGACGCTGATTGGGATCGNNCTTCAAGCAGGCGGTTTCCAATTAAAACGATCTGAAGTCTTTATGCCCGGATTGGCAAAACAAGTCGCAACTCGTTTTCAAACCCAGACGGATAAGCATACCATCCGTGTGGATTTTCCCGTGGATTTTCCGGTCATTCTGGCAGATGAAACCCGGCTGGAACAGGTGCTGTCAAATCTGGTTGCCAATGCAATCAAGTATGCCCCTCAAGGAGAAATCCTGATTAGCGGACAAATCAGACCTGATATCATCATTGTCACTGTTGGAGATGAAGGACCTGGCATTCCAACCGAAGACGTTCCGCACGTCTTTGATCGGTTTTACAGGTCTGCTTCCACCGCCAGACATACCAAAGGGGCGGGGTTGGGCTTATACCTGAGCAAGTCCATCATTGAAGCCCATGGAGGGCGAATGTGGGTGGATTCGTCTATTGACCAGGGTGCGCGTTTATGCTTTATGCTGCCCCGAACATGATGCTCAAGCCAATCATAATATAACTAACCTGACTAACCTGACAGGGTTTTCACCTCGGGGTGGTATAATCGCCCTGTTATCCATCACCTTTTGAAGAAAGTACACACCATGGCAAAAATTCAAACCAATTGCCCCCGCTGCCGGCAGCCTTTGGTAGCCGATATTGAACAACTATTTGATATCAGCCAGGATCCGGAAGCGAAACGGCGCATCCTTTCCGGTCAATTCAACATCGCCCGCTGTCAGAGTTGCGGCTATGAAGGTAGTTTGGCGGTGCCGGTGGTCTACCATGATCCTGACAAAGAACTTCTATTGACCTATTTTCCGCCTGAGCTATCTGTTGGGGTCAATGACCAGGAAAAGATGATCGGTCCGATCATTAACCAAATCCTCAATCGCCTACCTGCAGAAAAACGTAAAGCTTACCTCCTCCAGCCGCGCACCATGCTGACCCTGCAGACTCTGATAGATACAATTCTNNNNGATGAAGCACTGATTGATAATGCCTTCTTCTCAATTTTGTCAACTTTGATTCAAAATGCCATGCAAGGCGGCGACGAGCGTGCTGCGCGCGTCCTTGCCACCATCCAACAAGAATTGCTGCAGAACACTGAAGTTGGCAGGCAATTGCTTGAGCAATCTAAAGAAACAGAAGCGGCAATTAAAGACTTGCAAGCAGCCAGTCAGGATGGGTTAACCCATGAAAAGCTCTTGGATTTAATTCTTTCTGCTACCTCTCCTATCCGCCTGGCAGCTTATGTCTCATTGGCGCGCAGTGGTTTGGATTACACCTTCTTCCAGTTATTATCTGAGCGAATCAATGCAGCTGAAGGCGAGGAACAAGATAAACTCATCGCCCTGCGAGACAAGCTGCTGGACCTGACTCGCGAAGTGGATGAAGCTCTGGCTCTACGCCGCGCTCAAGCAACTGCCCTTGTCAATGAAATTATTTCTGCTGAAAACATTGAGGCAGCTGCTCAACAGCACCTGCAGGAAATGGATGATTTCTTTGCCCAGGCATTGCGGAATGAAAGCGAAATTGCCCAGCGTGCCAACGACACAGACAAACTTCAAAAACTGAGCCGATTGATTGCGGTCATTGAAGCAGCCAGCGCTCCCCCGCCTGAGGTTGAGTTAATACAAGAACTCATCCAGGCAAAGGATGATGCTTCCATGGAAGTTATCTTAAGCCAGCACAAGGAAATGGTGACTCCGGAATTATTAGAAGTCATCAGCGCGGTCATGATGCAAAGCCAGGAGCAAGGACAACCCGCAGAACTGGTGGAACGCCTAAAACTGGCTTATCGGGCTGTACAGCGCTTTACCATGAAAGCAAATCTGAGCAAGCCAACACAACCATAGATAATAAAGAAGAGCGGCGATGCCGCTCTTCTTTATTATTGCCTATTCCCAATCAGGGTTTTCAAGCCGCAGTCCATGACCACGGACAGTCAAAATATAGGCGTGTTCCCGATCCATTTGCTCCAGGCGCTCACGCAGCCGACGGATTAACGCGTCTAACGCCTGTTCTGAGACACCAATCGCTTCTTCTGCCCCCCACACGCGATTAACCAGGTCATCACGACTTACGACCTTGCCAGTTTGTTCATATAACAATTGTAATAACCTGAATTGAGGCGCAGAGAGCGGTGGAATTATTTCATCTTTACCCACCCAGACCCGCCGGGAGCGGGGGTCCAGATACAGCATACCATGCCGTTCAGAACTGCCAACCGGCATGCCAACAAGTGGCATCGTCGCATCAGAACTTAAGAACATAAATTCTTGAACTAGTGCCACCTGGAAGGTGTCGCCATCCTGGAGCGTTTCAGGTTCTGTCACCATTTTCCCATGAATATACGTACCATTCTTACTTCCCAGGTCTTCCATGATTGCAGTTGTACCGGACGCGGTCACCCGTGCATGGAAGCGCGATACCTGCCGGTCAGAAATGACAATATCACAATCCACATCCCTGCCAATGGTCAAAGGAGATGTCATTTGCCAACGCTGCCCTTCAAGAGCGCCGTTTGTGGCAAATAAAACCGGATTTTCAAGATGTCTTTCTTCCATCCATCAACTCCCCGGGATGCAGGATAACGCTACCAATGTATAAGGGTATAATATATCAGAAATTAGTTGTTGTGTTAATCAATATGGACTGAACTGGAAAAACGCCGAATTTAACCCTTTCAGACCATGCCTAAAATGCCATGAGGTCATCCGCATGCCTGTTCCCCTCAAATTTGGAGAAGTTTTACGAGGTCGCTACCGCATCCGAAAAGTAATCGGTCAGGGTGGTATGGGCTGCATCTATTTAGCGGATGACCAACGGCTGGAAGGGCGTCAATGCGCCTTGAAAGAGGTTGAACTTGACAGGACACTTCCCACAGATTTAGCGCGGGAAGCCCGCGACCAGTTTTTACGTGAGGCAACCGTTTTAGCCCGCCTGGATCATCCGAACCTTCCCAAGGTTTCTGATTTCTTTACCATTAATATGCGAGACTATTTGGTGATGGATTTTATTCCCGGCAAAGATTTACGAACCCTTATGCTGGAAGCCAAACAGGATGGTCTATTCTTGCCTGAGTCGGATGTCCTGAATTGGGCTTACCAATTGGCAGATGCCTTGTCCTATCTCCACAACCAGGATCCGCCCATCCTTCACCGCGATATAAAACCCAGCAACATAAAACTTACCCCCTCTGGTCTTCTAAAACTCGTTGATTTTGGATTGGTTAGAGTATTAGCTCCCGGGGAGATTACTATTACAGTTTTGCAGGGGCAAGGAACAGTGCTGTACACGCCCCTGGAGCAGTATGGTGGCAGCAACGATCACACAGATGCCCGCTCAGATATTTATGCTTTTGCTGCAACGGTTTATCATTTATTAACCAATACACCACCGGCTGATGCACGCGAGCGTTTCCTGAACCCCAGCGCGCTGATTCCACCCAGGCAAATTAATTCAGACATTAGCCCCAAGACGGAAAGAGCTATCATTTGGGCAATGGGATTACACCCTGATGATCGTCCCGCGACAGTGGATGTCTTCCGCCGTGCTTTGGTGGG
>DFYN01000176.1:0-4106 GCA_002383615.1 Anaerolineaceae bacterium UBA4081 | reverse complement strand
TACTAGAGTGCTGAAAGTCGTTGTTCGCGCCGCCAGATTATCCCCAAACCAAACCCTAATATCGCACCGACGAAAACCAACCCCAGGATACCCCAGGTACCCAGGTTGACGATTATAAATTCCGACCCCGGTAGACCAAATAATAAGTATAAGTACGCCAGCCAACCACCTGCTACCGTCAGGCTTGCCCATCGGAATCCCCAACGCAAATTGATCTGCCTGCCTAACATGAACGCACCAAAGCCCAGTGCAACCAGGAGCAAAAAAGACCACGCCCATTGTCCCAGATTGATTCTTACACCATCCGCTCCGGTATGATCGGCACTCGGAGTTTCAGTTAATTCCTCTATCGGTGCTTCCACAGACCCGGTTGGTATCGGCGTGGGAGCGATAGCAGTAATGGCAGCCCCCTCCGATGTAACGTCCATTTGTAAGACCTGCGAAATAATTGCCGGGTCAGCCACCACTCGGATTTGCACAAGACCAGCGCTCTGAATACGATAAACTGTGCGCGCAATACCTTGCTCAGTAACCGTCTCAACTTGCTGTGCACCGGCTGTGTCGCCACCAACAGCAATGATAAATCTAGCAATCGTTCCATCTGGNNGTTGTGGTGGTTTCAGTTAGTTGCGGTGATTGAATATCGACATATAAGGAAATCACCTGATCAGGATTAGGAGCAACTGCGTCATTAATGTCATACCCAACTGACGGAACACTGACAGGTAATGCACCTGTGGGTTCCAGTTCCTGGAAAAGCAACCGAGCGGCAATATCTACCGCGTCAGGTGTCATCCCATACAAAGCATAATAGGCAGTCAGACGGGATATATCGGTTGCATCCAAGTAATATGGTGCGCCCAAACTAAAAACGATTACCTTCTTATTCCGAACTAATTCCAGCCTCTCAGCAAGCAGGTTCTTAAACGCCATAGAGGACGGGATCGTCGTTTCGGGTTTTTGAAGCAAGACAACAATCCAATCAGCCTGGGTAAGCGCTAGTTCAAGTTCGGGCATTCGGGTTGGGTCAGTCAACAATGTGTCTAAATCCATAAAGTTAAAGGACGTCAATCGGTTTTCCTGTACCTCACCACCTGCAGTTGGACCATATAGCTTTAACACAGCTGCCTTCATTGCTTCGGTGGATAAGATGGTTTGCTCAGCACAGGTTTTACATTGGCTGGCAGAACGCGTGTCCGTTAAGAAGACTATTTTATCCCGCAATTCTGGAGGGCGCGGTAGAACGGAATCTAATTCATTGATAGAAGGGCTGACAAGTGTCGCTGCTGCACGCAGCGTATCAAAGGTTATTTGCTGCCCGGTTCCTACATTCGCTAACCCTTCAACCGGTGCAATCACATTTTCGAGAGTGAACTCAGGATACATCCGAAACTTCAACGTGAGTAATCGCTCAACTGAACTATCGACTGTTTCTGCAAACGCCTGGTCTTCTGAATACTTTTGAGTTAGGAAAGCTAATGTACTGAGGATGGTTGTGTATGAGTCTGGATCATTTGGTGCAACAAAGTTATCAACATACAATAAGTCATTACCCGCCAGAAGTGCATACCGGGCTACTTGCCGTGGGTCATACTCGGCGCCTGAGGTTTCAAAGAACTTTCGAACAGCGGGACTCCCAAGGTCATCACTCACCAAAATCCCATAATTCGCGCGCCAATCCGAGAACTCTGGCAGGGATAAGATGGTTTTGAGCGCTGTTTGGTCAAAACTTACCGGACGGGTTGTGGCACGAATATTTCCCTGGAAGCCTTGATACCGGATATGGGAGACAAAAACACCATCCGTTATGGCAGCTGGGTCAGTTGTTAGACTGGTAACAGCAAAGAAGGGCGCCAACTCTATTTGTTTGAGCTGGTCCAATGACTTGCGCACCGTTGCAACTTCCTCTTCCGGTGGTCGGTCAGAATCACCGCGTCCAGGGAAATGTTTGGCGATTACCAGGACTGAATCCTTTGAGCCTTGATGCAAACCGCGGATATATGCCTTCCCCATCTCACCCACCCAAAAAGGGTCGCCGCCAAAAGCACGTGTTCCAAGGTCATCCGCAGATTCACTGGTAGGGATATCCAAAACATCAAGGGATGGACCAAATAATAAATTAATACCTAATGCTGACAGCTCTTTCCCAAGCACGTCACCGACCTGATATGCCAGAGTCGGTCTCCAGGTTGCGCCCAGCGCCATCTCGCTTGGCAAAGTGGTCAAGCCGTTTAAGATTGTGTCATTTGGATAAGAATTCCCTTCCTGAACGATACCTATCCAAAGAGGAATATAAGCAGAGTCTTTGAGGATGGCTGGACCCGGTTCAGTCAGTTCACTTAGCCCTGCATTCCAAGTTAAGCTTTGCAAATTCTGGATAAGGGAATGGGCGGCGACAATCGTACCATCCGGTCCAATAAAATTATCATTGGCTGTTTTGAGTAAAACACCGCCAATATGATGGTTTACAACCAGGTCATATATATTGCTATCTTGATCCGTAGATATGCCGTTAAATGTAACAAGGAATAATTGACCAACCCGCTCTTCAGGAGTCATTTGAGATAGTAATTCGAGGGCTTTTACATGCGCATCCTCATCCTGGCTGGGTGCGGACGCCAGAGCAGTCTCGCTGACCGGCAAGCCGCTCATTACCAGCAAAACAAGCATCAGCAATGAGACCCATTTGTAATGACGATTCACCACTGGCTGCTCCGTTTTGTCCAACGTTGACAAATCTCGGTATGCGTATCAGATTGAATATTGCCACCTGTCAGGACGACCACCGCCGGTCGGTGTGCAACCTTGCCTGAAAGCAGAGCTGCCAGCGCTGCTGCTGCTGAACCCTCTATCGTCTGACCATGCGCATACCAGGCATAGGCGATTGCCTGTTCAATCTCAGCTTCGCTCACCAGGGTAATTCCAGTTAAGTAAGATTTTACAAGTGGGATTGTGATTGCGCCTTCTTGAACAGCGCCTGATAACCCATCAGCCAGGCTTTCGGTTTCCACAACCCCTTCTTGTGACCCATTTGTCAGGATGGCATGNNCCAGCTGCCAACCCACCACCGCCAATCGGCATAACAATTACCCGGATATCAGCCAGTCTGGTCGTGCCAAGTTGATCGGCAATTTCCAGTCCGATAGTGCCTTGCCCGGCGATTACCAAACTGTCATTGTAAGGAGATACCCACACTGCCCCTGTTTGCTCAGCAAGCTGGATGCCTTCCGCTTCTGCTAATTCATATCCGCCATCTACCAGGTGAATCTCTGCACCTAACTGGCGCATTGCATCCAATTTAGAGGGGACTGCATGGTTGGAGGCAACTATAATGGCTTTTACCTTGCGCATACGGGCAGCTAAAGCCACACCTTGACCGTGATTTCCGGCAGAGGCAGCAACAACTCCTTTTTCAAGTTCCCAATCATCCAGCGATAGGATTTTATTGAGCGCACCTCGTATTTTGAACGATCCAGTGCGTTGGACATTTTCCCATTTGATGTAAATGTTATGCTTGCTGTCATATTCCAACGGCGTTTGGCGTATGTGGGGTGCCAATCGCTGTTGCGCCTCTGCCAGCCATTGACGCGGAAACCTGCTCATATCCCAGCCAAGGTGGCAATCGCGAGGGATGGATCATCTGTAAAAATACCATCCACACCCCAACTGAACAATCTCCGCATATCAGTTGGATTATTTACTGTCCATACATTAATTTTACGCTGCCGTGCATGCTCCGCCTTAATCAGTTCCGGTGAGACATCCTTAAGGTGCGGATGCAACGCCTGAGGACCAGCCCAGCGTCCAATGGGTCCCCGCGCCCACCCGCCTAAATTGCCCTCAAATGCCAGCATACTCCTGAACGAATTTGGCAGTAAGTGACCCACTCGAGCTAAATTGAATGGATGGAACGAAGAGAAGATAACCCAATCTTCCAGGGCATGCTTCTTGACCAGAGCGACTACATGGTCTACCAGGGAATCTGTAGGCGTAGCATAATTGGTCAACTCAATATTGATGAGCAGTTTTCTTCCGACCGTTTCAAACACCTGTTCGAGAAGGGGCATTTTTTCATCCGCAAAGCGTGGGTCATAATGGCTGCCAGC
>DFYN01000003.1:11050-11604 GCA_002383615.1 Anaerolineaceae bacterium UBA4081 | reverse complement strand
AATTCAATCACGTTTGAATTAACTGCAGGAAAAATGACCGCGCTCGTCGGTGAAAGCGGCAGCGGTAAAAGCACCATTGCGAGTTTGCTGATGGGATTCTTACAACCTAACTCAGGATGTATCCTCATTGATGGGATCCGACTTAGTGAGCTGAGTAGTGATGCATGGCGCCGGCAGATTGCCTGGGTGCCGCAGCGGGTGGGCATATTTGCGGGCTCCATTGAAGATAACTTGCGCATAGCCAAATTGGAGGCAACTGATGAAGAAATTCATCAAGCATTACAAACCTCTCAACTTCTGGAGGTTATTCGACAGTTACCAGAGGGATTGCGCACAAGGATTGGAGAAGGTGGTCTGGGCTTGAGCGGAGGACAACTCCAACGCCTGGCACTGGCGCGAGCCTTCCTGAAGGATGCTCCGTTGCTTGTATTGGACGAACCTACAGCGCACTTGGATCCGGAAAGCGATTCTATTTTGATGGAGTCTTTGGAGCTTTTAACCAAGGACAGGATGACCTTGATGATTGCCCATCGCTTAAGGTCTGTCCAAAAAGC
>DFYN01000003.1:6480-11022 GCA_002383615.1 Anaerolineaceae bacterium UBA4081 | reverse complement strand
TTCCTGAAACCTTTCTGGAAAGCCTCTCTGGTGTCAGTCCTGATGGGTGTAGGAACCATTGCGGCAGGAATAGGCTTGCTAGGCACTTCCGCATTCCTGATTTCTTCTGCTGCCTTACATCCTTCCATTGCTGAGCTTCAAGTGGCAATCGTCGGTGTACGGTTCTTTGGAATAGCACGTGGTTTGTTTCGGTATGGCGAGAGGCTTGTCAGTCATGAGGTCAACCTCCGGCTGTTAGCCAATTTGCGGACCTGGCTATTTATGAAGTTGGCGGTAATCGCGCCGAAAGGTGTAACCTACCAATCTAGCGCCGATGTGAGCCAAACACTGATTAGTGACGTGGATCAATTGGAAAACATCTACGTCAGAATTATCACACCCATCCTGACAGGCGTAATCGTGGCAGTGGGCGCACCNNCTGCGTTTCTGCCTTTGGTGTCCCCATCCTGACGTATGGGTTGTGCCGGAACGCAGGAGCAGAGGTTGTCCATTGGCAGCATATATCACGCGCAGACTGGACCAGCATTATTACTGGTATGGGCGAAGTGTTGATTTATGACCAATTGTCCAGCCTTTTCCAGAAAACGATCAAGAGTGGCGAATTGTTAATTAAGGCGAAGGTTGCCCTGGCTAACCGAAGCGCATTGGGTGAGGCGATATCATTGTGGACGACCCAAATGACGCTGGTTACTGGTTTATTGGTTACCATTCCTCTTGTTGCAAAGGGGGAACTAACCGGAACCTCTCTGGCAGTGATTGCGTTAATCTTCCTCGCCAGCTTTGAAGTCGCAAATGCTATTCAAATGGGTGCCAGCCAGCTGCAAACCAGCCTGGCTGCAGCCACGCGCATTCAAACCCTGGTCAGCATGAGTGAAAATGAAATCAACTTGACAAGCAAGGTTCCTTTGCCCTCCACATTGGATTTGTCATTGAAGCATGTTGATTTTCGCTATCATGCAGACGCCCCACCAGCTTTGCTGGACATCAATTTGGATATCCCATACGGAAAAAGAATTGCAATCCTTGGCGTGAATGGTTCGGGGAAGACAACCCTGTTCAACTTACTACTGGGTTTCTGGGAACCGTCTGCCGGTCAAATGACGATAGATGGGATTGATTTTCGCCAGATTAGTGGTGATGATCTGCGGAGAATGATTGCCTGGTCGCCCCAACATCCCTTCATTTTCTCCGCCTCTTTACGCGTCAATTTGCAGCTAGCTGCACCTGACGCACCAGATGAGGTCTTGTGGCATGCTTTGGAATCAGTTTACCTTTCAGATTGGGCAATGGCGCTGCCAGACGGTCTGGATACCTGGATGGGTGAGCAAGGCGTGGCGGTTAGCGCAGGCGAGCGGCAGAGAATTAGTTTGGCACGTGTGATCCTGCAAAATGCGCCCATTTGCCTTTTTGATGAACCCACAACAAATTTAGANNCCTTACAAATGGTCGAAGAAGTGGTCATCCTCCACAAAGGAGCAATAATTGAGAGCGGTGAACCGCAGGTTCTCAAAGGGATGTCGGCAAGCGTTTTAAATCGGATTGTGGTATTGGAAGGTGGGTACCTTCCTGGTTAGCGCTCCTGAATGAAAAAAACCACTGCTGATGGACCGTCCCGGGTCACATGTGCAGTGGTTCTTTTAGAGGAGTATGCTCCTATATACTAACTAAATAGATTAATAATAAGATGAGCCAATTGTTAGCCTATATTAAGAGATTTATTTCGTTGATCGGTTAAGATATTCCAATATTGATGTTGAAGGTACTGCCCCTTCACGCAGGATGTGTAATTCAGGAGAAGAACAATCAACGACCGTTGAGGGTACACCTCCAGGGCAAGTTCCTCCGTCGCAAATGAGCGGTATCAATCCATCTAATTGCTCGAAAACTTCTTCTGCTGTGGTGGTGTTGGAACCCCCACTTAAATTGGCGCTGGTCACAGCCATAGGTCCAATGGCATTCAGTAGGCGCAATGCAAAGGGGTGGTTCGGCATGCGTACGCCAATGGTCGGGAGGGCGGAAAGGGCAGCCGGCAAGTAGGAGTGGCGGGAGACCACCAGGGTCAAGGCTCCAGGCCAGAAATGCAATGCCAATGCTTCAGCCTCAGGTGACCAGCCGGGTGATACTAAATTCATTTGGGCAAAGTCGCCAATTAATACCGGTATCGCTTTAGCTGAGTCGCGCCTCTTGATTTGATACAACGCTTCAATTGCTTCGACCTCATCCAGGCGGGTGCCCAGTCCGTAGACGGTGTCCGTTGGAAAGGCGATTGGGTGACCTGCAGTTAACTCGTCGCAGGCGCGCTGGAAAACGCCCTCTTCCTCAATTGAGATGATTTCAGTTTGCATGATGATTTCCCTTTTGTTCGATGACGAGTACGCGCGGCAAACCTGCCAGGTCGTTTATGACCTTTATTGAGGCGTTTGGAAGCGCTTCCCGGGCAATTATTAGAGAAGTATCGGCTTGCCTGTATTCAATTTCAAACAATGCCAATCCAGGAGTGGATAGATGGCTGCCGAGTTGGTTAACCAACCGACGGATGAACATCATGCCATCCTCACCGCCGTCCAGCGCGAGCAGGGGTTCGTACCTGGCGACTTTCAGGTGGTTTAGGTCAGATGTTGGAATATAGGGCAAGTTGGCGCAAATGATGTCATATGTTTGAGCGTCACCACACAATAAGTCCTGGTGTTTGGTAACTACTCGGTGGGCGACATCATGACGGATGGCGTTCCTTTGAGTTACGTCCAATGCCTCGGTTGAAACATCCACTGACTGAACCGAAATACAAGNNCAACAATTCAGTTTCAGGGCGGGGGATTAAGACGTCTGGCGTGATGGTGAACTTTAGCCCGTAAAACTCCCACTCACCAAGAACATACGCAAGGGGTGTACCGCCCTCCAGGAGGGCGAGACCATGTTCAGCTTCAGTAAATTCTTCAAGTGTGAATTGTCGTTCAGGGTGTGCCAATAAAATGGCAGGCGAACTGCCTGTTATGTGAGCAAGTAATCTTTGTGCATCCAACCGGGGCGTGTCACTTACCGCCATTAACCGCTGGTGTGCTTGAATTAACCAACTGCCAATATCAAGCGCTATCATCCTCGCCCTGGCTAGCGGACAATCGAGCGGTTTCGGTTTGCTGGGAAAGTTCCTCAATGAAGATATCCAAATCACCATTCATCACAGCAGGCAGATTGTACGAAGAGACATTAATGCGGTGATCCGTGACGCGCGATTGGGGGTAATTATATGTGCGGATTTTTTCGGACCGCTCTGCCCCTGCGACCTGCGACCGGCGGGTCTGGTCCAGTTCACTTTGCCTTTTTTCGAGTTCCATATCATACANNACCAAACCTGTCGGGATATGGGTCATTCGGACAGCGGTTGCGTTTTTCTGCACATTTTGTCCGCCTGCACCAGCTGAGCGGTAAATATCCACGCGGATATCGGATTCAGGGATTTGGACATCCACTTCATCAACTTCGGCTAGGACGACTACTGTGGCGGTGGATGTATGGATGCGACCTTGCGCTTCGGTTGCGGGTACGCGCTGGACGCGGTGGACACCTGATTCGTATTTCAACTTAGAATATGCACCACGCCCCTTAACTAAGAAGGTCACTTCTTTGAATCCGCCAACCCCAGTTTCATTTTGGCTGAGGATTTCCACAGACCAATTCTTACGTTCAGCATATAACATGATCATCCGCATCAAGTCAGCAGCAAACAATCCAGCTTCATCCCCACCGGTACCTGCCCGGATTTCCACAATGACGTTTCTGCTATCGCGGGGGTCCGTAGGGAGGAGCATCATCTTCAACTGTTTCTCAAGATCAGAAAGGCGTGGTTCAAGCTCAGAAATTTCTGCTTCAGCAAGGTCAATCATATCCTTATCGCCGCTGGCGAGCAGCTCCCTGGCATCGCTTAATTGTTTGGTGAGTTGAATATGTTGCCGATACGCAGTCACGATGGGTTCAATCTCCGCCCGTTCTTTAGCCAGTTCAGCTACCCGCTGGTAATCTTGGGCATTTTCTTCGATGAGGCGATTGAGTTCCTCGTATCGGGTTTCAATTTGTGCAAGTTTATCAAACATAATCAGCCTTCTATTTTGTAAATACCGACCGAATTATACCAGCGCCAATGCAATTTGTGCTTTAATAGGAGATATCGCTGTGAGAAAAACATCTCAAGCAGCAGCATATGAATAACTTCTAATTGAGATCTGTTCGAAAGTATTTCTTTACAGGAGGACTGATGAATATCGTCACATTATCTCAATGGCAATTTGCCATCACGTCTATTTACCATTTCTTTTTTGTCCCGCTCACTCTAGGTCTCTCCGTCATGCTGGCGATTATGGAGACCATTTACCTCCGGACAGGAAATGACCTGTACAAACGGATGACCAAATTTTGGTCAAAACTATTCCTCATAAATTTTGCCATGGGGGTTGTCACCGGCATTGTCCAGGAATTTCAATTTGGAATGAACTGGTCGGAATATTCCCGTTATGTGGGCGATATATTCGGCGCACCTCTGGCAAT
>DFYN01000003.1:748-6400 GCA_002383615.1 Anaerolineaceae bacterium UBA4081 | reverse complement strand
AGTATCCAAATGAGTAATTTTGGCGCCTTATTGAGCAACCCAAGCGTATGGGTGCAATTTCCGCACACGGTTCTGGGTGGCTATACTGCAGCGGGATTTTTCGTTTTGGGAATTAGCGCTTATCACCTGGCTCGCAAAACAGATCCGGAATTCTTCAAGAAATCCATGCAGCTGTCAGCAATATTTGGAACGGCGGCAGTATTGCTTGTGATGCTGGTTGGGCATACTCAGGCGCAGCATATGGTGCGGACCCAGCCCATGAAAATGGCAGCAGCTGAAGCGCTTTGGGAAAGCGAAAATCCAGCATCCTTCTCCCTGCTGACAATCACCGATCAAAACACAGGTAAAGATCTTTTTTCCATCCGGATACCTTATCTCCTCTCAGTTTTGGCATATAACCGACCAAGTGGCGAAGTGCGAGGAATGCGGGATCTGCAAGCAGAATATGAAGAGACATATGGTGCGGGCAACTATATTCCATCCATTGCAGTTTCTTATTGGTCTTTTCGGGTGATGATTGGCGCTGGCTTGCTGATGGCGTTGGTGGGCGCTTATGTCCTTTACATAATGCTTAAGAAAAAACAATTTGAGAGCATGCGGTTCTTAAAATGGATTCCGCTGGTTTTATGGTTACCTTATTTCGCGAACACAGCCGGATGGATGTTGACTGAAATGGGACGTCAACCCTGGGTGGTTGTTGGTCTTCTCAAAACGGCGGATGCTGTTTCGCCAAACTTAAAGCCCGGCATGGTGCTGACCAGCCTGATTGGATTTACCCTTTTATACGGCATCCTTATGGCTGCTGATGCATATTTGTTGGTCAAGTATGCCAAAGCAGGACCTGAAGCCGGCGGCGAACCCCTCGAAGAAAAACAAACCAGGCGTCCTACACAAGACGAAGCTTACCTGGATTAAGGAGAACAGACATGGACTTGAATATACTCTGGTTTGTACTGATTGCTATCCTTTATGTGGGCTACTTTGTGCTGGAGGGGTTTGATTTTGGGGTGGGTATTCTCTTACCGTTCATAGGGCGGACGGATAGCCAACGGCGCATGGTGATCAACACCATCGGACCCCATTGGGACGGCAATGAAGTCTATTTGATTACGGCAGGTGGTGCGACCTTTGCGGCTTTTCCGCAATGGTACGCCACACTATTCAGTGGTTTTTACTTGCCCTTCTTCCTGATGCTGGTGGGTCTCATTTTGCGCGGCGTGGCGCTTGAGTTTCGCAGCAAGGACGAGAATAAGGTTTGGCGTGCTTTTTGGGATTGGGCAATTTTTGGCGGGAGTCTCATCCCTGCTTTCCTATGGGGTGTCGCACTAACCAACTTTATCATCGGGGTACCGATTGACGCCTCAATGAATTATGCCGGAGCAGGATTCTGGGAGCTGCTTTCCCCGTTTACTTTACTGGGAGGTGTATTGGCGGTCGGACTGTTTACCTTGCATGGGGCAGTCTTCTTAAGCCTTAAAACAGCTCCGGACTTTGCAGAAAAAGTGAGAATGCTGGCTTGGCGGCTATGGATTCCCATTCTGTGCGTTCTGGTCGCCTTCATCATCTCCGCCTATTTTGCCACAGACANNTGACCTCCCTGTCAATTTTACTGATTACAGTCACTTTATTCTTGAATTTATTCCCGCAGGTCATGATTTCAAACTTGAATCCAGCCTGGAGCCTGGATATTTACAATGCTGCATCCAGTCAGTATACCTTGCGGGTGATGTCCATTGTGGCGTTGATATTTATTCCTCTGGTGCTGGTTTATCAGGGTTGGACATATTGGGTGTTACGACGGCGGGTGACTGAAAAAGCTGAGGACTTGCATTATTAACGAAGGGATGATTTTTTACATAAACCTAACCCTTTCAGGATGAATGCTGCTTTACCATTCATCCTGGTTGGTTTACAATCAAAACACAAAATACTTCAGGAGGATTTCGATGACTTGTTGTCATGAACGTAAGGTTGTGACTGTAGATAATGGACCAAAGGCAATTGGACCGTATTCCCTGGCAATTCAAACTGGAACTTTAGTCTTTACCAGCGGTCAACTTGGGTTGGATCCAGTCACAGGAGCGCTTGTTGAGGGTGGCGTTGAGGCGGAGACATTCCAGGCTCTAAAGAATTTGCAGACCATTTTGGAAGCCGCTGGCTCAGATCTCAGCCTGGTCGTAAAGACAACTGTGTTCCTACGAGATATCAACGATTTCACTAAAATGAATGCCATTTATGCCCAATTTTTCGGTGAGCAGCCACCGGCGCGATCTGCCATTCAAGTAGCCGCCCTACCCAAGGCAGCTGCAGTGGAAATTGAAGCAGTGGCAATGCTGCCGGAAGATGAAGAGGGTTGCTGCTGTAACTAAGCTGCGATTGGTCTACTAGTTCAATAAGTAATCATTTGCGGACAAAACAGGAAGCCGGATGACGACTGTCTCTGTGATTGTGCCTTGTTACAACGAAGAGGGGACCATAGGTCTGCTCTTAGAGGCTATATATCACCAATCTTTTCCGCATTCCGAGTTGGAAGTCATCATTGCTGATGGGATGTCTACTGATAAAACCAGGGAGGTAATTGCTGCTTTTTCTGCCACCTTTCCTGATCTTCCCATTCGGATCATTGATAATCCAAAGCGTAACATTCCTTCTGCCTTAAATTGTGCGCTTGCGGAAGCGCAGGGACGGATTATTGTGCGTCTGGATGCACACAGCATGCCCCAGGCAACCTATATTGCTCAATCTGTCAAAGATCTGGAAGCAGGGTTAGGAAGCAATGTAGGCGGTTTGTGGTTGATTCAGCCGGGAAACGCCAGTTGGGTGGCAGAGGCAATTGCGGTTGCTGCCGCCCATCCTTTGGCTGTTGGAGATGCTCAGTACCGTTACGCGACCACGGCTGGCGAAGTTGATACGGTGCCTTTTGGTGCATTTGAAAAAAGCCTAATCGACCAAATTGGTGGTTTTGACGAAACTTTGCTAACCAACGAAGATTATGAGTTTAATACGCGCATTCGCAAGGCAGGCGGCAAGGTGTGGTTTAACCCGTCGATTAAATCGATCTACTTTGCGCGTTCAAGCCTTGCAGCGCTTGCCCGACAGTATTGGCGATACGGTTACTGGAAGATCCAGATGCTACGCCGCTATCCTGATACAATTCGCTGGCGGCAGGCATTGCCTCCCTTATTTGTGGCTGGCTTGATTTTCTTGGCGACTGTAGGCATCTTCTGGCGCCCTTCATGGTGGCTATTGGCGACCGTTGTGTCTGTTTATCTTATGGTATTATTCATATCAGCATTTATCGCANNATTGTATCCCCACCCAAATTGGACAGGTAGATCTCCTATCAAATGGCAAGCCTAAAGTCAAACACAATTCCCAGGTGGCGAATCAGTTCCGGCGAACGCAGGATCATCCTGCTCATCGGCGATTTGTTGATGGCGTCCCTAGCATTTGTTCTGGCATTGTACTTTTGGGCGCAGCGTGACTGGCTAAATTTCTCCTTCGAATTTTTAAGTGAACGTATTCCTGGCTGGTTCTTTTTACTACCAGTTTTGTGGATTTTTCTGCTCGTTGATTTGTACGACGTTCGGAAATCCAACCGGCGGAGTGATACCTTACGCGGACTGGCATTTGCGGGTGCAGCCAGTGCAGTTTTGTATTTGGTCGTATTCTTCATCAGTGAGCCCAATTCCCTTCCCCGACGCGGGGTGGCAATATTCCTGGTCTCCGTCACTATCCTGACATTACTTTGGCGATTCCTTTATATACAAATATTTACTGCACCTATGTTTATGCGTCGAGTCTTGATAGTAGGTGCGGGTCGGGCAGGCTCAACCCTGGTGCAAGTGGCTAAGGATATTTACCCACCGCCGTTTTTATTGGTTGGCTTGATTGATGATGACCCAGAGAAATTAGGTCAGGATTTACATGGATACAAAGTTCTGGGCGGATCCACACATCTCCTTGATATTATTGAACAGGAAGGTGTGACGGATGTTGTATTTGCGATTAACGTGCCATTGCAACCTGAGTCATTTACAGCATTATTGGAAGCCGAAGAGCGCGGTATTGAAGTTGTGACCATGCCCCATATGTATGAAGAATTACTGGGAAGGGTACCCATATTCCTCCTGCAATCAGACTGGGTGCTGAGGTCATTTGTAGACCAGGCTCACTCAACTGGGTTCTATGAGGTTGCTCGCCGCTTGTTGGATTTGGCGGGTGCTATTGTAGGCATAATCCTTTTGGTATTGCTCACCCCGTTAATTACATTGGCGATTCTGTTGGATGATGGACGACCCATCTTTTATTCACAACCTCGGGTCGGACGCTTTGGTCAGGTGTATCGGATGACAAAATTCCGTACCATGCGGAACGATCCGAGCGGCAAGCAACGTATGACGGGTGACAAAGATGACCGGATTACTCGTGTCGGTAAGATCTTACGCCGAAGTCACCTGGATGAATTGCCCCAGTTTGTTAACATCCTGCTGGGTGAAATGAGCCTGGTAGGACCGCGTGCAGAGCAACCGGCATTGGTGGATGAATTTACCCAACAAATTCCTTTTTATCGCGCTCGCTTATTCGTCAACCCCGGGTTGACGGGTTGGGCGCAAATAAACATGGTTTATGCAGCTAACGTGGAAGAAACCGCAATCAAATTGGAATATGACCTTTACTACATCAAACATCGCAACCTGCTCTTGGATTTCACCATTATTCTTAGAACAGTCTTTCGCGTCATTGGGCTGCGAGGTCACTAACAATTAATGAAGACAAAATTCCACTTCCGCAACCGTTACGTCTTTGTCATCGATATCCTCCTGATGATTATCTCGGTCGTGGGCAGTTATGCGCTGCGCCTTGAATTCGGGGCAGCATTTAATTTTTACATCCCATCCGCTATCTGGATGATTGCGGCAGTCCTTCTTATCAAACCGGTTGTGTATTACCTGTTTGGGTTGTATCGCAGGGTGTGGTTGTATGCATCGATACAAGAGCTTAAGCTCATTGTCATCGCTGTCAGCACAGCTTCAATCTTGGTCGCCGGTTTAGTATTGGGGCTATTTAGCCTGAATCTATTCACGCGCTTTCCCCGTTCGGTATTATTAATTGATTGGGTATTATCCATTTTATTTGTAGGCGGAGTCAGGTTAGCATTGCGTGTGCTGGCAGAAAACAGGAATGCCAAAGGGTCTCGTTCGGGATCTGGTTACCGGGTCATGATTGTTGGTGCGGGGGATGCCGGAGCCTTGGTGGTGCGAGAACTTCAGAAAAACCCCCAGCTCAATTTATCAGCAGTTGGCTTTCTGGATGACAACCCAGCTAAGCAGCGGCAACAAATTTATGGTATCCCTGTGTTGGGAACCCTGGCGGATCTTGCAAAGGTTTTGGATAATCACCAAATTGACGAAGTCATTATTGCCATTCCTTCAGCACCGGGGCGGGTGGTCCGTTTGGTTGCTGACGCCTGCCGCNNGAACCTACCCGAGTAAAAGATGAGTTGGTGGGGGCAACAATTACGGGACGGGTAGTGCTCGTGACGGGGGCAGGCGGTTCTATTGGTCGGGAACTGTGCCGGCAAATTGCCCGGTGGGGACCGGAGGAATTGTTGCTTCTTGGGCATGGTGAAAATAGCATATTTGAATCCCT